>DASXSW010000519.1:0-7126 GCA_036505755.1 Binatia bacterium
TCGCGAATTGGCAAACGTGATTGAGCGCGCCGTGGTGCTTGGACAAGGTCCGGAAATTACCGCGGAAGATTTACCGGCTCAAGGTAATCTTTCTCAGCGCAATAACGGTTTAAGTAGTCTGTCATACCGGCATGCCCTTGAAGCGGCCAAACGGGATGCTGTTAAACAGGCGCTAGCTCAGACGAATGGCAATCGAGCCGCTGCCGCTCGACTCCTCGGCTTGCATAAGACTCACCTGCTGAATCTAATGAAATCACTGCGAATCGATTGAAGAGAAAAGTTCAATCCGTTGAATTTCGCAAGGCAGATGGAGCGCTGCTGGCACACTCCACTGGTTTCCTAATTTACATCGGCGAACAAGTGTATATAGGCCAAGCTGCTAAGACCAAGAATTGAAGGAGATTTAACGGTCGAAGGGCTTGAACGATTTGAGCGTTTAAAATCGCCAAATCGTCCAAGCCGTTTAGGTACGGTCGCTGGTTGTTATTTCTTGGCCGCCGGCGCCACTCCCGCCGGGCGGGTCTTATCGTCGTAATACTCGTCCGAGTATTCCGGCCGGCGCCGTTGGGCGAAGGCGGCCGAGCCTTCGTCGTAGGCCTTGCTGTCGCGCAGGTGGGCATAAAACTCGCGGTGAATCTCGAAGCCCTTCTCCCAGCCCTGGATGCCGTACAGCAACTTGTCTTCGATGTACTCCATGGTGTGCTGAGCGATCAAGCGGCCGTTGGCATTGATCGTCGTGGCGAGAGCGATGCAGTCGTCCAACAATTTATCGGGCTCGCAGATCTTTTGCACCAGGCCCAAGCGAAACGCGGTATCGGCGTCGGCGAACTGGCCGGTGAGCGCAAACCAATAGCCCCATCCCGTTGGAATCTGACATATGTAACTCGGCCAGGCCGCCATGTGCGACCAGCGCACCTCGCCGCAGCCGAATTTCGATGCCGGCACGCAATAACGGATATGGCAGGCGAGCGCGAGACCGAAGCCGCCGCCGACGGCGTAGCCGTTGATCGCGGCGATGATCGGCTTATGCATCTGCAGCATGCGCGTGTTGGAATACGGTCGCGGTCCTGATCGCGGACCTTTCATCTCGCCTTTGGCGAAGGCCAAGTTTTCTTTCAAATCGCCGCCAGCGCAGAAGGCGTCGCCGCTGCCGGTCAAAATAATCGACCATACGTCATCGTCATCCTTGGCTTTGTGCCACGCTTCATCGAGCGCCCAGTAAAGATCGCGACTGATCGCGTTTTTTTTCTCCGGGCGGTTGAGCCGAATAATCGCGATGTGTGGATCGCGCTTTTCGTAAACACATAAAGGTTGCGGTTCGGTCATCTTTCCTCCTGGTTTATAGTATTCGGAAGTCAGTAATCAGAATTCAGAAGGCACGCTCCTGAATCCCGGATGCTGAATTCTAGTTTTTATTAGTAAAACACTTTTTCCTCGTCTAACTTCTTGATTTCAGCGTCGCTTAGCCCGAGCAGGTCGCGGGCGATCTCGTGAGTATGCTCGCCCATGAGCGGCGCGACGCCACGGACCTTGCCAGGAGTTGCAGATAGCCGCACGGGAACATTTTCGGTCACCATGTCGCCGGCTTCGGGCTCGGTTAAGTTAACTAAGAATCCGGTCGCCGCATACTGCTTGTCGCGTTTGAATTGATCTTCCACGTCTTGCACGACGGCCGCGCAAACGCCGATGCTTTGCAAAGTCTCCATCACCTCGTAGGCGTCATACTGGAGCGTCCAGCTCGTTACCCATTTGTCTAGTTCTTCCTTGTTTCGCACGCGCTGGAGGTGCGTGGCAAATTTGGCATCGGCCTTTAGTCCGGATTTTTCCAACAGCCGTGCAAAGCGCTGCCACTCGTCTTCAGCGTAAATCGCGATGACGCACCAGCGGTCGTCGCCTTTGCACTGGTAGGGGCCGTACGGCGCGGCGATCAGACTGCGGTTGCCCTCTGGTTTTGGCTCGCGTTTATTGACGGTGTATTCCAAATATTTCGGCCCGAGCAGCGACGCGCCAATCTCCTGTTGCGCGCTATCGATCCATTGGCCAAAGCCGGATTTTTTTCTTTGGATCAAGGCCAAAACAACGGAGAACGCTCCGGTGACGCCGCCCATGAAGTCCGGATGCTGGGTGCGCGGCTCAGCCGTCGCGGTTGTGGCATCTGGATAATTCCAGAGGTACGTCGTGCCCATGGTATTGCCGACGTTGGGACCGTAGGTCAGATCTGCTGCGTGCGGGCCGGTGCAGCCCATGCCTTTGACGCGAATCAAAATAATCCGAGGGTTAATCTCTCTGAGCTGCGGCCAATCGAGTCCCCATTTTTCAAAAATGCCCAAGCCGAAATTCTCCACGAGCACGTCGGATTTCTTCAACAGCTCTTTAACCAGTTCGCGCCCTCTGGGCGTTTGCATGTTCACCGTGAACGATTTCTTGCCGCGCTGGAGTTTCATGAAGTCGGGTTTCTTGTTCCACAGCTTGGGATCTTCACCGCGGTGGCCGTCGCCGCGCAGACGAGTCTCGCAGCGGATGACTTCCGCGCCGAACTCACAGAGCACGCGCGCCACGGTGGGTCCAGCGGCGCCGGTGGTCAACTCGACAACCCGAATGCCTTCTAGAGGAAATTTAGACATAAGTTTGTGCCTTACTAATCGATTCGTTTCACCACGAAGGACACGAAGAACACGAAGAAATGATTATAATAAAAAACGTTTTATTCCCTTCTTTAACAAGGGCACATTAAAATTGATCAGTAGCCCAAATTTTACCTTCGCAAGTTTCATATAAGTCAGGATCTGTGCTGCGTGCAGTTGCAACAGCTGTTCTACGCTTTTTAGCTCCACGAGGAGCTTTCCATCGACTAGCAAATCAATGCGATATCCACAATCGAGCTTGGTCTCCTTATACTGAACCGGCAATGCTACCTGCAGCTGAAACGGAATTCTTGCCCGTCCAAGCTCGTAGGCCAAGCATTGCTCATACGTTGATTCAAGCAACCCGGTCCAAGTTCACGGTGTACCTCGATCGCACAACCAATAACCTTACTTGACAACTCGTCGAACGTCACTTGTCTTTCTAACATTCCCCTTCGTGATCTTCGTGTGCTTCGTGGTGCTATCTTCGCAGCGCAACTCAGATCACCCCTTCGGCTCGAAGCGCGACGAGATCGTCGTTGTTCATGCCGAGCTCTTCGACGTAGATTTCCTTGTTATGTTCGCCGAGCAGCGGGGCCGGCCGGTAGATTCCTCCCGGGGTTTCCATCAAGCGCGGTACAACGCCGAACTGCTTGTACTTGCCGATCACCGGATGTTCCATATCGACGAAGAGTTCCCGCGCCTTGGTCTGTTCCATCTCGATGAATTCGCCGGCGGTATTGATCGGCGTGACGGCAATGCGGCGCTTCTGCCCGTCTTCGTAAAGTTCTTCTTTCGTATGCTTCGCGCAGAATTCCGCGATAGCTCCCACCACGATGTCGGGATGCTGCCGCCGATATGACATCTTTTCGAACTCCGGCCCGGAGATCGACGCTGGACGCCCCATCCAGTCGACCAGCCGCCGCCATTGTTCGACCGGGATGATGAAAATGCGCGCATAACCGTTCTTTGTCGCATAGGGATCGTAGAGATCGGTCTCTTCGCCTTTGCGGGAGGCGCGCGCGGGCTTAGCGCCGGTATAACCGTAAGTGGGAATAAAATAGCCGGCGATATGGCCGGCGCACTCGTGCATCGACACGTCGATGTATTGGCCGTTGCCGCCCTCTAATCGATGGTAAAGCGCGACCGCGATGCCAAACGCGCCGTAGGTCGATGCCATGCCATAGGCGATTTCGCCGGGCGGTTGCAGTGGCGGCTCGCCGGGTTCGCCGGCTAGATACAGCAAATTGCCGAGTGCGATGCCCGCCATGTCGTTGGCCTTGTAATTGCGCCACGGGCCCGTTTGGCCGAAGGGAGTGATCGACGCGTAGACGAGCCCGCGATGTTGCGCGTGCAAGGTTTCATAGCCGATCCCCAACTCATCCATTCGCCCCGGCCGAGCGGTTTCGATCACCACGTCGGCTTTGCGGGCCAGTTCGATAAAAATGGCGCGGCCGTCGGGCTTTTCGACGTCGAGAGTGACGCTGCGTTTGTTGGTATTGAAATGGAGACAGTAAAGGCTCTTTTCCGGATGAGGTGTGTCGTCTTTAAAAGGCGGTATGCGCCGCGACTCATCACCGGATGGCGGTTCGATCTTGATCACGTCGGCACCCATGTCGGCCAAGAGTTTCGTGCAGTGGAGACCGAGCGGTCCAGCGAGATCAAGCACGCGATAATCGGATAACGGACCGATTCTGGTAACTTTGTCCATGAAATTCCTCAGAACAGGAGGCAAACTTGTTTCGATGGCGATTCTTACTTGGACGGTGCGATCGTGTCAAGGCACGGATCCAGATTTACTCATTTGTCGGAACGCCCTCTGATATAAGCAAGGCTACCGGAAAGTGTTTAAGTGCGCTGGCGAGAGATATTGCATGGCCATTGCGAAGGAGATGACCGCTGATGGCGTCGCGCCAGGAAAAGTGCGCTTCCTTTGGAAGCAAGATCTCGGTATCTTTCCAAACTTCGGCGCCGAGGGGAAATTGCTTGTCATTGACGAGGCGCGTCAGCATGCGCGGCGCAACTGCGAGGGCCCAGCTGTTATGCTCGCGGCGCGCGAACGCAATGACGTGATCTTTCCAATGGCCGCGGATCGTCAGAGGGATATACTCGCCGGATTGAAAAAGCGCAGGGCTCCGCTTTCTCGCGTCGAGCGCCCGTTGAACCAATAACAACTTCACATACCCATCGTGTTTTCTGGTGAACAGTTCGGTCAGGACTGCGTCCGGGTCACACGCGGCGTGCTTCGCGATCGCGCGAGATAGTTTCTTTCGGGTTTCAAAGTCCACGGGACGGCGATTGTCAGGGTCGACAAAACTCAAATCCCATAGCTCGGTTCCGCGGTAGAAATCCGGCACGCCGGGAGAGGCGATTTTGATCAGCGTTTGCGATAGCGAATTGAGGATGCCGTAGTGCGCAACTCTGGCAGCGAAGCTGGAAAGATTCTCCAAGAAGCGGTTTGTTTCCGACCGGTCTAAAATTTTCTCGATGAAGCTCGTGAAGGCGTCTTCGTACGCTAAATCGGGCTTCAACCATTCGGTGTAAACCTTGGCTTCCCGAACGGCCTTGACGATGTAGGCTTTAAGTCGTTCGAGAAATTCCGATTCGGGTACGGCGTCGAGAGGAAAGGCGCCGATCAGCGTTTGATAGAGGAAATATTCATCGTTTCGATCAGGTGCTTCCATTCCTTTGAGTTTGGTTTTTTTCGATCGGTTGAGCTTGCTCCACAGCTCGATGCATCTTTTCCATTCGTCCGGCAGTTCCGACAATACGTTGATCCTGGCCGAGGCATCTTCGCCGCGCTTGGTGTCGTGGGTCGTTGTGGTGTTCATCGCGTGGGGCCAGCAGTCGCGGCGTTGTCGATTGAATTGATGAAGCTCGTCCGGTGACATGCCGAACCGGGCCGGATTGCCGCCGACATTGTTGAGCGACAAGAGCCGGTTGTAGACATAAAAAGTGGTATCCTCGAAGCCTTTGGCCATCAGCGGAGCAGTCAGCTGCTGGAAGCGCATGACGAAGTGCAGCCAGCGCTTTTGCTCCTCGTCGGGGGTATGATTGTCGAATTCGAGCAGCAGAAATCGGGCGATGAAGTTAATTTCGAGAAGAAGTCCGGGATTGGCCAGCTTGGCCTTGTCGATAGCTTCTTGTAACAGCAAACGGTCTTGTGTGGCGAAGTTTTGCTCGCTGACATAGCTCCGGTAGACGGGAAAAAATGTCAGCAGCTCCACGAGCGCTCTTTTCGAGCCGTAAAGCGTGACGTCCGCGCCATGGCGGTCTCGACTCGATATGCTCTTGAGCAGATGGGCCAGGCTTTCGATATCTCCGGCCATGTACTTGCCGATGATGAGACGTTTTTTTTCAATCGCAATCTGCGGACAGGGAGTATCCATGTCACTGAATCGTGCGTAGGTCTGAGTAAATTTTTTCTCGTGCCGGCGATCGCAGAAAATGCCGTTGGCATAATTCAAGAAATCATAGCCGGTAGTGCCTTGCACCGGCCACGCCGGCGGCAAGTGTTCCTCCAGGTCGAGAATCTTTTCGACCACCAGGTAAATATCGCCCAGCTCTTGGCGTAGTCGCTGCACGTATTTGTACGGATCGTAAAGCCCATCGATGGGGTCGATTCTAAGACCGGTGAATTTTTTTTCGCGGACAAGTTTGAAAATGAGCTCGTGGGTATGGCCAAAGACTTTCTCGTCTTCCATCTTTAACGAGATTAGCTCATTGATGTTAAAGAATCTCCGGTAATTGAGCTCTTCCGCCGCGACTTTCCAAAAAGACAAGCGATAAAGTTGTTCCGACAGAAGCTGATCCAAGAGATCGAAACTTCCGGGGTCGCCTTTCGTGCCGTTGTACCTGGCCACGTTCGCGTCGATAAACTCCTTGATCTCCGGACTTCCCGTGTAGAATTCCCACAGCATGCTTTTGGTAAAAATCACCTGGTCGGCGCGCTCCCGAGTTTCTTCTTTGGGCGGTAGGTTCTTGAGCACGAACAAAACCCCGAGCAACTTGACAAAGTCGGGATGCTTGCCGCCGAGCTTTCTACGCAGCGCGGCCAACCCGTGCGTAAAAATGTTACTGTAGGACTCGATAATCACCGGAAGCTTCAAGTCGAAGTAGCTGATGCTCAGTCCGTTCGAATCGTAGTGAAGTTTTATCTCCGCGTTTTCGAGACACTCGCCATAAAATCCGCCGAGAAACGGCGCAAGGATTTTCCCCCTGATGCCTTCGTACGGATGATTCCAGTCGATGTCGAAATAGTCGAAGTAGGCCGAGGCCGGCCCGTTTTCCAGCACGTCCATGAGCATCCGATTTTGACCATCGTAGGCCATGTGGTTGGGCACGATGTCCTGAATCCATCCCATGTCGCGGCGTCGAACTTCCTCGATCAACGCTTCGAATTCTTCGACCGTGCCCAACTCCGGATTTAACTGATTCGGATCGACGACGTCGTAACCGTGCGAGCTGCCTTTTCTCGCTAGAAAAATGGGCGACGCGTAAAT
>DASXSW010000520.1:0-3671 GCA_036505755.1 Binatia bacterium
CGCAGTCGAGCTTCGCGGCTTCTTCATACACCGGCCAAAAATGTTTGGCGCTCAGATGCGGGGTCAAGCCATTGGACGGCAGCATCGCGCCGACCATGCCCAGCTCTTTGACTGCGCGGCGCAGCTCCGTGACCGCTGCCGGAACATCTTGCAGGGGAATTAAAGCGATGCCCTTCAAGCGCGGACTGACTTTAAGATACTTCACGTGGAGCCAGTCGTTATAGGCTTTTGCATAGGCGATCGCCCACGGCGGAAAAGCAACCTGGCCGTAAGCCAATCCTTCGGTCGGATAAAGCACGCTCGATTCGAGCCCGGTCTTTTCGAGAAACTGAAGCCACTTTTCCGGGCCGACGTTGGGATCGAACGTGCCGGGTTTTCGCTCTTCCAATCTAGGCGTATGAAACCGATCGAGACTCGGCAACATCCGCCGGGGATTCATATGGCCTGTGGTTTTAAATGGTTCGCCGATATAACTGATCATCTCGTCGATCTTCTCCATCACGTGGCCGTCGCAATCGACGTATTTGTTCGGCATAAGAATTGCCCCCTTTAACCAGAGAGACCTAGCGCGGCAGAGCCGCAACCAAAAAAGAAAAACAGGACTTACCACGAAGTGATTCATGATCTTACGCTCGCCCGCAGAGAATGAAAATGGGGCAGAAGTACGGTAATAAGGGTGGGGTACCCTAGCGAAGAGATCGGTAAGTGAGTGGTGCGAGAGAGCCCGCCACAAAGATGGTGGTAGCGGGGGTGGTGCAGGCGGCACACTTGAGTTTTGTGGACGGCCAGCAACTGGATGCTTTGGCCGCGCCGAGTGTGCGGGGTGCGCAACGGACGGCGGGCGTGGACCTGCAAAAGCCGCGGATGCGAGCGGTGGCCGAAGCGGGGATCACCCTGGGGGCCCAACCCGAGAGCTTCAGTGGCGCAGACCTGGCCGAGCGAAAGAGGAAGCGAATTGCGGGTGAAGATGGGTTAGCCGCAAAGGCCTGTGCTCAGCGACGTCGAAGGAACGCAAAGGACACAGACTGTAGGGCGTGGCATGTTGCCCAAGGCGAAGGGGAAGCGCGCCGGATTGAAAGCCGTGAACATTACGGAGACGCGGATTACGCAGCGTAGGGGCGACTGGCGGGTCGCCCTAGTTCCTCATCAATGAGCACCAGCGAAACCTAGCTATGGAATTATTGAAGTTGCTGCTGCGCAACACGCTACGGCACAAGCTCAGAAGTCTCTTGACGATCGTCGGCGTCGGCGTCGCCGTGATGGCATTTGCCCTGCTGCAAACGGTGGTCACCGCCTGGCACGCTGGAGTTGAAGCCTCCGCGGCGAACCGGTTGATCACTCGGCATGCCGTGTCATTTGTTTTCCCGCTGCCGCTTGCCTACCGCGACCGCATCGCGCAAGTACCGGGCGTCAATAAAGTCACTTACGCGGTTTGGTTTTCGGGTGTGTACATCGACAAGAGTCAATTTTTCGCCCGCTTGGCCGTCGATTCCGATAGTTTTTTTGATGTCTACCCGGAGTTCTTGATCGAGCGCGACCAGTTCGAAGCTTTCAAGCGCGAACGCAACGCCTGCATCATCGGAGTCGACATCGCCGAACGCTACGATCTCAAGGTCGGGGATATTATGCCTATGGAGGGCGACGTTTATCCCGGACAATGGGAGTTCGTCGTGCGCGGGATCTATTATCCGCGCGATCAAACAACCGACCCGTCGTCGATGATGTTTCATTACAAATACGTGGACGAACGGGTCCGCCAAGAAATGCCGAATCGGGCGGGCGAGATCGGCTGGTATATCGTGCGCATCGACGATCCCGACAACTCCGCGCGGATTTCCCAAGACATCGATAACCTGTTTGCCAACTCGCGCGCCGAGACCAAGACCGAAACGGAGCGCGCTTTTCAGCAAAGTTTCTTGTCGGCAGCCAGCGCCGTGATCACGGCGATGAATATCATGTCGTTCGTGATCATCGGCATTATTCTGCTGGTCGTGGGAAACACGATGATCATGTCGGCGCGCGAACGCACGCATGAATTCGCGGTGCTCAAAGCCCTGGGTTTTTCCGGAAAACAGCTGTTTTTCTTACTTGCCGGCGAGTCGATGATTCTATCGATTCTAGGCAGTGCAGTCGGTTTGCTGGTGACGATTCCCGCCGTCGAGGGATTTCAAACCGCGCTGCCGAAAGGGTGGTTTCCGGTTTTCTACATCAAACCTGAAACCATTGTAATCGGCTGCATCGCTGGTTTTGCCGTCGGTCTGATCGCATCTTTTGTGCCGTTGCGGCGAGTGCTGACGACGCGCATCGTGGAGGGACTTCGATACGTGGGGTAAATGCCTCGTGCAGATTCCTCTCAAATACATAATTCGGAGTTCGATCTCCCGTCGCTTGACGACGGCGATTACCATGTTTGGCATCGCGCTGGTGGTTTTCGTTTTCGCCGCCGTGTTGATGATGGCCAACGGCGTGCAAAAGACCCTGCGATCGACCGGGTCCGACGATAACGTGATCGTCGTGCGTAAAGCGGCAATGAGCGAGATCATGAGCATCCTCGATCGGGAAGCCGCCGGTATTATCGTCAACATGCCGCAGGTGGCACGTTTTCCCGACGGACGGCCGATGAGCTCCAAAGAGGTCGTCGTGATCATAAATTTGAACAAGCTCGGCGCCGAAGGCATTAGCAATGTGACGGTGCGTGGCGTCGAGGAGCCGGCATTTCAATTGCGGCCGCAAGTCCGCGTCGTCCAGGGGCGGATGTTTCGCTGGGGCGCGCGCGAGGTGATCGCCGGCGCCGGGATTACCAATCGTTTCGCCGGCGCGCAGATCGGTGAGAAGGTGAAGTTCGGCGGCGACGTTTGGACGGTGGTCGGCATTTTCGACTCGGACGGCAGCGGTTTTGATTCGGAGCTTTGGGGCGACCTCAATCAGATCGCCGACGCTTTCAAGCGCTCGTCCCTTTCCACAGTGACACTGCGGCTCAAGGACCCCGCTGATTTTTCGGATCTCTCAACCGCGTTCGAGGGCGACAACCGGCTGCAATACTTCGCCGCCAAACGCGAGAAGAAATTCTTCGAAGAGCAGTCCGAGATGATGGCGACGTTCATCCGTATACTGGGAATATTCATTACGGTGATCTTTAGCACCGGAGCTATGATCGGCGCGATGATCACGATGTATGGCGCGGTGGCCAACCGGACGGTTGAAATCGGCACGTTGCGCGCGCTCGGGTTTTACCGCCGGAGCATTTTGCAGGCTTTTCTGATCGAGTCGTTGTTTCTGTCGCTCGGCGGCGGGTTGATCGGATTAGGGATTGCGTCGCTGCTGCAATTCTTTACGATCTCGACGCTCAATTTCGGCTCATTTTCGGAGTTGGCGTTTTCCTTCGCGCTGTCCCCGTCGATCGTCGCGACTTCCCTTGGCTTCTCGCTGTTGATGGGTTTGATCGGCGGTTTCTTGCCCGCCGTGGGCGCGGCGCGGCTGAATATCATCCAGGCGCTCAGAGCCGTATAAGAAATTGTAGGTGCGACTGAATATCGAGCGAAGTGAGCCTAACGTGAAATTCCCGATGGAACGAATCTTGGTGATTGCATTACAACATGAACCCTAAGTTGGTCGCGTTGAAGCGGCTGATGTTGGGAAATACCGCGGGGAGATCCGCGTTAATCACGCCG
>DASXSW010000521.1:0-3577 GCA_036505755.1 Binatia bacterium
TGTATCGTCGAGGCGCATCGTTAGGGAAATACGCTGACGCTTCACGTCGACGTCCATCACTTTCACCTTGACGATCTGGCCGGGCTTAACGATTTCGTGCGGGTCTTTGACGAATTTGTTCGCCAGCGCGGAGACGTGCACAAGGCCGTCCTGGTGCACGCCGATGTCGACGAAGGCGCCGAAGGCGGCGACGTTGGTCACGACGCCTTCGAGGATCATGTTGGGCTGCAGGTCGGCAAGAGACTCGACGCCGTCCTGGAAGGTGGCCGTTTTGAATTCGGGACGCGGGTCGCGGCCGGGCTTTTCCAATTCAGTTAGAATGTCGCGCACCGTCGGCACACCGAATTTGTCGTCGGTGAATTCGGCGGGCGAAAGCCCCTTCAGCGCCGCCGGCTGACCCATCACTTCGCCGATCCCTTTGCTGATACGCGCGAGAATACGCTCGACGACCGGATAGGCCTCCGGATGGACCGAGGAGCGGTCCAGCGGGTTGTCGCCGTTGTTGATACGCAGGAAGCCTGCGGCCTGCTCGAACGTCTTGTCGCCCAGGCGTGGCACCTTGTGCAGTTTTTTACGATTCGGGAACGGGCCGTTGACGTCTCGGAACTCGACGATGTTTTTCGCCAGCACGCTGTTAAGGCCCGACACGCGCGCGAGCAGCGGCGCCGAAGCCGTATTGACGTCCACACCCACCGCGTTGACGCAGTCTTCGACCGTGGCATCGAGCGCGCGAGCGAGAGCGCGCTGGTTCACGTCGTGCTGATATTGGCCGACGCCGATCGACTTGGGATCTATTTTTACCAACTCGGCGAGTGGGTCTTGCAAGCGCCGGGCGATGGACACGGCGCCGCGCAGGCTCACGTCCAGGTCGGGAAATTCGGTGGCGGCGAATGCCGATGCCGAATAGACCGAGGCGCCGGCTTCGCTGACGACGATTTTGTTCAACTTCCGTTCCGGCATCTTCGACGCGATCAGCTTGATCACCTCGGCGGCGAGCTTGTCGGTCTCGCGGCTAGCTGTGCCGTTGCCGATGGAGATCAGCTCGACGTCATGCTGCACTGCCATGCGCGCCAGCGTCGCCAGCGATCCCTGCCAGTCGTTACGCGGTTCGTGCGGGTAAATGGTGGCAGCCTCCAGCAGCTTACCCGTGCCATCGACGACCGCGACTTTGCAGCCAGTGCGTATGCCGGGGTCAATGCCAAGCACGGCCTTGGCGCCGGCGGGCGCCGCCAGCAACAACTCGTGCAGATTGCGGCCGAATATTTTGATCGCCTCGGCTTCCGCCGCTTCGCGCAATTGCGCCAGCAGCTCAGTGCTGATATGCGAATGCGCCTTGCCGCGCCAGGTCCAATGGCAGACCTCGGCCAGCCACTTGTCGGCGCGACGGCCACGGTCTTCGATGCCGAAATGCGCGGCGATCATCGCGACGCATGGATGCACCCCGGCGGCTTCAATTTCCTCGCTTAACCCCAGTTCTATCTTCAGCACGTCCAGGCTCTGGCCACGGAACAGCGCGAGCGCGCGATGCGACGGGATGGTGCGTATGGCTTCGGAATAGGAATAGTAGTCGCGGAATTTGTCCTCCTCGGCCGTCTCCTTGCCTTTCATCACCGTGGAGGTAACGATGCCCTGTTCCCACATGCGTGCACGTAGTTTGGCGAGGAGCCCGGCGGTTTCGGCAAAGCGCTCGCAAAGAATCTCGCGCGCGCCATCGAGCGCGGCTTGGGCGTCGAGAACGTTTATGGCGTTACTACCCTCGGTAGCAGGTGTCACGTTCACGTACTTCGCCGCCTCCTGTTCGGGATCGAGGGCGGGATCGGCGAATAGCGCATCGGCCAGCGGCTCGAGCCCGGCCTCGCGCGCAATCTGCGCACGTGTGCGGCGCTTGGGCTTGTAGGGCAGGTAGATATCTTCCAGCGTTTGCTTGGTGGCGGCCGCCTCTATGTTCCCGCGCAGTTCGTCGGTGAGTTTGCCCTGTTGCTCGAGCGCGGCCAGGATCGCCGCGCGCCGTTCTTCCAGTTCGCGCAGATAGTGCAGGCGTTCATCCAGATTACGCAGGTGCGTGTCATCCAGGTTGCCGGTGGCCTCCTTGCAATAGCGCGCGATGAAGGGCACGGTCGAACCTTCGTCGAGCAGCGCCACAGCGGCAGCGACCTGATGGGGTCCGACTCCGAGTTCTTTGGCGATGAGTTGAACAATCTTGATGTGGGCAGCTTCTGAAATGTTATTGGTCATGGGGGAAACTGCGAGTGATAACTCGCTTCGGTTCAGCTTTCTGTTAGATATCGGGATCGAGTGTATGAATGCTAGCCAGTCACGCCGGATTGTGCAAGAAAGAAAAGACTTTTGGTCGAAATGAGTTCATGGCAACGAGATTAAAATTTGGCTTATTGTTACCGCACTTTTGCGAGCATGCGTCGGCGGCAAATTGCCTGCAAGGGGCGCAGCGTGCCGAAGCCTATGGCTTCGACTCGGTTTGGGTGAGGGATCATCTCGTGTTCGAGCCGCATGGCATCGAGGGCAACGACAACAGTCACATCGAAGGCATGTTGGTGCTTTCGGCGATCGCTGCCGTGACGAAAAACATTTCGCTGGGCACGTCGATGGCGATCTGCCATCGTCATCCGATCCATCTCGCGCAATTGTTCGCCGGCTTGAGCGCCATTTCACAGGGCCGCGTCATCATGGGAATGGGCTTAGGCGGGTTTCCCCACGAGTTCGCGGCGGTGGGTTATCCGACCGGTCTTGAAGAGCGCGCCGAGCTGGTTCGCAACAATGTGCAGATCTGTCGTGAGCTTTGGACCGGTGAACGCGTTTCGTTCAAGAATGACTATTTCGATTTCATCGACGTGGCGCTCAAACCGACTCCGCTGAAGCCGATTCCAATCTGGTACGGCGGCGGCACTCCGGCCGCCTGCCGGCGCGCGGTCGAATATTGCGATGGATGGATGCCGGCACGCACGACGCTGGCGACTTTCACAAAGCTGATTGCGTACCTGCAGGAGCTTTGTCAAAAAAGCCGCAAGCCAATGATCAGCGCTGCGGTGATGCCGTTTGCCAGCATTAGCAAAGATCGCGACGCAGCGCTGAGCAAGATAAGCGTCGAATCCCTGATCGGCGAGGCAAACAAGTTCCTGACATGGGTCAAACCGCCGAGCAGAAAATTTTCCAAGCTGGAAGATATACGCGGTTTTATTCTGGCAGGAACGCCGGCCGATATCGCGCGCGAGTCGCGCGCCTATGAACAAGCGGGCGCGGGTCACATCGTATACGATTTGCGTTTCCGCTACAGCGATTGGTTGGAGCAGATCGATCTTTTGGGAAAAGAAGTGTTGCCGGAGCTACGAGAGTAGGCTTGACCGACCATGCGATTAGAAGTGTTTTAGGATGAATGAGTGACGATCAAGGCTGCTGCGCATCAAGATTGCCCATGACCGCGCTACCGCGCTGCCTATGGTGTGCGTTCCAGAATTCGCGGTCCGTAGAGGCGGACGGCGTTATCCCAGAGAATTTTACGTTTACTGTCGTCCGAGATCGGCTGAGCGGAGAACCAGGGCAGCACCTGGGCGGGGTCCGG
>DASXSW010000522.1:0-2863 GCA_036505755.1 Binatia bacterium
CCTTCCTCGCTACCTGTGAATTGCTAAAAACGCGAAGACTTTGGCCGCGTTGAAAACGTTGCCGACCGACACGAGATCATGGTCGGTGTGCTGAAAGCGGATATCGCGTGAGCCATAATTGATTGCCTGGATGCCGCGAAAATTGAAAAGCCCGGTATCGTTGGCCGCGGTTGAGAAGGTGAACTTAGGTTCATAACCGAGCATGGTCCGGATTCCATGCTCGAGGGAGCGCACAACTTCGGCGTCCTTACCGACCTCGCTTGGATACATGAAATCCCGCGGCGCGACTTCGATCTCGAATGGTTCGATCTTGCCGATGGCATCTTTCATCTGTTTGATCGCATTCCTTGGATCATCGCCAGGTAGAAGACGACGATCGAACATAACGCGGCACTCGTTTTGAATCGTATGCGTGGCTTTCGGAAAACTCTCGATCGCATTCGGCGTCAAGCTTACTTTTCCCAATTCCGCATGAGACTTCGACTCGGGATACGGCATCAGCGATTTGAGCTTGTCGAGAACTTTCACCGCGCCGTCAATGGCGTTGATCCCCTCCCATGGGCGGCTGCTGTGCGCCTGTTTGCCTTTGACCGTCACCAGAATATCCACGCGCCCTTTGTTGCCCAGTTGAATTTCCGGCGGGCCATCGATAATGCACCAGTCGGCTTCCACGCCACCGTGATCTAAAACGAAAGCGAGCGAATCATGCCGGCCGGTTTCGCCCGCGGTACTTACGATGAAGTAAAGATCGCTCGGCAGTTCCACTTTGCTACGGCCGACGAATTTCATCGCCGCCATCATCGCCGCCAAACTGCCCTTCTGCTCGCATGCGCCTCGGCCCCAAACGCATTCGCCGTGGAGCTTGTACGACGCGCCATCGACGATTTCCCCGGAGTAGGGATTCTGCATCGTGCTCGGCGCCGCGCACATGGCGTAGCCGACGTACATCAGACGGTCGCCGCGCGTTCGCCCTTTCAGATGAAGAATCAAATTCCCCATCTTATCGATCTCGGGCTTGAGCCCCGATTGTTCCAGTTCCGGCTTGATGACGTCGCGAATCAACGCCAAAACCTGCGGCTCGGCTTCGAGTAGTTGAGTCTGCGGGCTGGCATGCTGAACCAGCTTGACCAGCAGCCGCTTGGTTTCATCATACGGGAGATGCTTTTCAATAATCCTTTTCGCGCTTTGTACGTCCATAAGGATGGTCGCCTTTCGCGGTGATCAGCCGCCCTCGAGATGATGCCCGATGTTGCCGATGCGACGGGCAACGACTATTAGCAAGATGCAAATCACACTCACGATGATCGCCAGCGAGCACATCGGACCGAGGTTGCCGTCGACATAGAAGTGATAGAGCAACGGGCCCAAAGGCTCGGATCCGGGCGAATAGAGAAAGATCGAAGTGCTGAACTCGCGCAAAAAGATCGTCGCCAGAATGATCCAACCGGCGATGAAGCCTGGCCGTAACAACGGTAGCAGGATGCGCCGAAAAGTCGTCAAGAATCCGGCGCCGCATGCCATCGAGGCCTGCGGCAAATCGTCATGCAGCTGCACGATGGTGCTGGTCATCGTCCTCAACCCATATGGAAGAAACCGGGTGATGTAACCGATCAATAAGATCCACAGCGTGCCGTAAATCGGCAATGGAACGTAAACATAAGTCCAGAGAAGCCCGATGGCCAGCGCGGTTCCAGGAAAGGCCCAGGGAATGAAGGTCAAGGCCTCGATTGCTCCTCGCCCGGCAACTTTTGTCTTTGTTGTCACCCACGCAGTCAGCGCAGCAAGGAGCATGCACAAAGTAGCGCCGCCCACGGCGAGGAAGAGACTGTTCCGCAGTGCCCGGTAGGTGCGCGCATCCCTGAGATTCCCCCGGTAGTTATCTAGGGTCAACAACTCCCAAGTCTTCAGTCCGGGAACGTGAATATAGGAAATAAAAGAAACATAGATGAGGACAAGAAACGGTAACACAACGATCAGCAAGAGAACCAGACCGGCGACGCCGGCCGCTGGGTACCGCCATTTGCCGAGGTCAATAATAGTTGGCCGATAACCGCGGCCGGTGACCGTCACGTAGCGCTCGCTCCGTTTCGTCAAATGCCGATAGCAATAAACGAATAACATGGTGATCAGCAACAGCGACACACCATAGGTTGCCGCGAGATTCTGATTTGGTGGGAACGCTCCCACCGCTTCACGATAGATCTTGGTGGTAAAGACTTCGATCCGCGCCGGCAGCGCGATAATCGCCGGGGTATCGAAGCTCTCGATGGCTCGCACAAAGTTCAGAATGACCGCGGCTAGCAGCGCCGGCCGAATAATCGGGAAAGTGATGCGCGAAGCAATCTGAATGTTATTCGAACCCGCCACTCGCGCCGATTCCTCAAGCGACGGATCCATTGAATAGAGTGACGCGGAAACGATCAAGAAGGCCAGCGGCGTGGTAATCAGCGCTTCGACGAAGATCATGCCCCACAAGGAATAAAGATTCAGCGGCGCGTTTTCCAAGCTGAAGAGCTCCATCAGTAACCGGTTAATCAATCCGGTACGCGGGCTCAGCAGCACCGTCCACGAAACGGCAAGCATAACGGGAGGAAAAATGTTGGGAATAATTGCCGTGAGCTCAAAAAACTTTCTAAAAGGGGCATTTGTTCGGATCGAGACCCAAGCCAGAGTGGCGGCCAGTGCGGTCGCCAGGATTGATGAACCTGCTGCAAAAATAAAGGAATTAAACAGTAACTGATAGGTCAACGGGTCATTATAAGCTTGGAGGTAATGCGCCAGAGTGAACTCGGCGCCGGGCACGCCTAGCGGCTTGCTGCGAAAGCTGCCGTAGAAGAGCATGAGAGTCGGAGACAGGCTCAAA
>DASXSW010000523.1:0-5903 GCA_036505755.1 Binatia bacterium
CACCGCGGCGTTGGCCGCATTGAACGCGAGCAACGCCGTCGCCGCGCCGCAAGCCGAAACTAAAAAATCGCGGCGGTTAACGCCCAAGCGCTTCGCGTTCTCGGTCGCCGTCGCGTGCGCCAAGCGGTTGCCGGCGTGATTTGCCGGCGAGAGCAGCACGGGCGCAAATTCCCCGTTCGAGGTAGTATCCAGTTTTATCGGCAACCGTTCGCCTTCGGGATCAATTACGTGTTTCATGGCGGTAAGTATAGACCAGGAATTAAGAAGTGGCGAGCCGACTGATCGTGTTCGTGAAACGTGATCGTGGAATCCATCTTAATCTCCCGTGTGATTGTGATATTTAAAACCATCATGACAAGCGTTCAAAAAGCCGCGGCTCAACATTAGTTACGCTGGCTCTGAGATGACCGCTCGCACAAGCTTACGGTATCAAGAGTTTCCGCCCCCGCCGTCGCTCTCCGACCGCCTCGTCTGCACATGGACGCAAAACACACACGGGGTCGAAGGTGAAATCGCTGACTCGGCACGGCAAACCCTCGCGGACTTAGCTGCAGCGCAGGCTACGCGGATCAAGCCCATATGTGTCGTGAGTTCTGCGAGCTCGCAGACGCGACAACGCAATCGTTGTTGACCCGTGTCGGCAGCACGCTCGCGATGTCCGATTTGTTCAATACGGAGGACAGCGGCGGCGACTAAGATGGGCTTATTTAGGAGGATGTATGGAACAACGGATAAGTCTAATCACACTCGGTGTCGCCGATCTGCAACGCGCCGTGGCCTTCTACGAGCAGGTCGTCGGTTGGAAGGCGGAGTCAAGCCCGCCCGGGGTTGTCTTTTTCGATCTGAACGGAGTCGTCTTCGCCCTCTGGCCACACGACGAGTTGGCGAAGGACATGGGTATGACAGGCAATAATGTCCCAGCCTACCGAGGTTACTCCCTCGCTCACAATGTCCGAAGCGAACAGGAAGTCGACGCAATTTTTGCTCGACTGAAAAACAATGGTGCAAGCATCGTAAAGCAACCGCAAAAAGCCTTCTGGGGCGGATACTCCGGGTATTTTTCCGATCCGGACGGACATACATGGGAGATCGCCTACAATCCATTTTGGACGATCCAGAAAGACGGGCGCGTGTCGATGAAGAAGGAGTGATACAGAGTCACACACAGGGACTCTTATCTTTGAACATCAGTCGATTCGCCAGTCTTTTATCGGAATAGCGACTCCGGAATTGACGTCGCGCCTCAGCCCGCCCGGGATTGACGACGGTAAGCCTTTCCGGTTAGCCTGCGCCCGTCCAAATCGATCCTTTGAAAAGGAGGATTTATGAAATCGTTGATCGCGGGGCTAGCCATTGCCGCACTTTTACTCTTTGCCGCGTCGTCTTTCACCCAGCAGCAGCGCAAATATGAGGTGGATCCGAAAACGAGATGGGCCGTAGGCGCAAAACAGACGCCGGCTGACGAGCTCAAGAAGCAACTCGACGCCGGCACGGTGATGATCATCGATGTCCGCCCGCCGGCCAATTTCGAAAAAGAAACCATCCCCGGCGCTATCAACGTTCCGTTGGATCAGCTCGAAGGTTATCTGAAAAAGATTTCGAAGGACACCTACATCGTCTTCACGTGAGGGACCGGAGCATCAAGCTCGCAGGCTGCGAAGCTAGCCGAAGACCTCGGATTTACGAGCACGACATTTTGTCCCGTCAGCAAGTGGAAAGAGCAAGATTACCAGGCGGAACCCGGCAAGAAAAAGTGATTAGGTCCACCCTGGGCCAAGGCAAGTTGTGCGTAGAAGTGATTAAAGGAACGCCTTATGACTATCAACAAAACCTGCGCGACTCCACGGATTTAAACAGCAGTAAAGCACACGCGAGTGGCATTAGGATGTCGCAATGAACAAACGACTGGAACGTTTTGAACGGCTGGAACGATTGTAACGGTCTTTCGGTTTCCAGAAAAATGTTTGCCCGCGGCACAAGGAAGCGCTATTGTCCAATCAAATCTAAAACCAGGAGAATTGACGATGGCCGAGACAAACTATTCCACGCCGAGCACAATTCGCTCAGTGACATCTTATCCCGCCCGTCGCGGCTTCAAGCAGGGGCCCGTCGATCCCTCGCTTGACTACGTGATCGGCGTCGACGACGCGATCGACATCCACTGCCATGCGCATGAGGGACAGCAGGATGCGCTCGGCGTCGCCAAGCTGGCCTCGAAAAGCGGTATGATGGGGATACTCTACAAGACGATCGTGGGACGAAAAGATCCGGCGGCGGCGGTTAACGCCGTGCGTAGCGCGCTGGAATCTTGGTGCGCGGAGAAGGGTTTGACTGCGGTGCATGTCTGGGCGGGCAGCTCGGTCACACAGGGTTTTCTCTCAAAGATCGAGGCGGCGTGGTCGGCCAAGATGCTCAAAGCCGGCGTCGTCGGCCTGTGGATGCCCAACAACACCTCAGCCAACACGCTCTCGGTCGTCGGCGGCAAGCCCATCGCTTGGGACAAGACCGCCGATCCTAACGCCCACGCAGAACCTCTGTCCTGGTCCGACTCGCTTAAATACGGCCACTACCTTCTAGACGACAAGGAGCAGCTCTTACCGGAGATCGAAGAAATCTTCCGCATGGCCCACGACCATGGCGCGGCGATCTTTTTTGGCCATCCGACCAAGCAGGAGTTCCGCGCGATGGCGGAGTTCAGTCACAAGATCGGCTTCAAAAAGGGCGTCGTCGACCATCCCTTCAGCCCGTTTGTCAATTTGACCATCGAGGAGATGAAGGAAGCGGCCGCGGCAGGCCTATGGCTGAATTTCACCTACGACGAATTGTCGCCGCTGCTCGGCATCGACCCGGCCAACATGTATAAGGCCATTCGTACGGTCGGTCCCGAGCACTGCACGCTCTCGTCGGACGCGGGCGAGCCGCTGTTTCCGAATTCGGTCGAGTCGCTCCGTCTGCTGCGCGGCCACATGGCGGCGTTTGGCTGCACGCCGGACGAGATCTATACGATGTGCACTGTGAACCCGTCCTTCATCGTTGGACTGAACCTGACGACAACCAAACGGGCGAGCGCGGCATAATAGCGCTCGCCGTTGCTTAATTCGGATCAGTTCCAGTCGTTCCAAACGTTCAAATCGTTCAAGCCCCCCCTTCATTCTCCCCCACACTATCGATCCCTTTCCACCTGTTCCTGCTCTCGCTTCTGCCTTAGGAGATCCAGCAACCGCTCCTTCTCGAGTTGTCTTTCCAGCCTCCTCTGCTCTTGCGCATCCTCTACTCGATCTCTCTCGCGTTGCGTTTGGTCGAATCGCGGTGCTTCACGCTCTAGCTCGCTGCGTGGCGGAGGAGCCGGCAAAGGCGCTGGTCTGTCTTTTTCTCCAAGCCACCAACCTCTGAGCGCGTCAAACAACCATTCTTTGGCTGCGTCGAAATACGGGTCAAAGATAGAATCGCCCGGTCTTGCATACGGGAAGCGGGCGCCGCCGTCGATTAGTCGCGCATCGAGAATGTGCTGAAAAAAATCTCCGACCAGCAGCACTGCGTTGTGCCCGCCCTCGCCCCAATAGTTACTGCGCATCGTAACGCGCGAGTCGTTGAACCCGACCCACGCCCCGGCGACGAGCCGCGGATGCATCAAAATAAACCAACCGTCGGTATTTTTTTGCGTAGTACCGGTTTTCCCTGCGACATCGGCACGCACACCGAAGCGCGCTCGCACGGCTTGCCCAGTGCCTAAATCCACGGCGTCGCGCAACATGTTGATCAAATGGCCCACGGTCTGGTCGGACATGACGCGCTGATTTTCAGTGGCAAATCTGGCGAGCACGTTGCCGTGCTTATCAGTGATGCGGGTAATAAAGATCGGCTGGCGATATGCGCCACCGGCGGCAAGTGTGCTGTAAGCAGCCACCATTTCCAGCGGCGTAATCGGACTGGTGCCGAGCGCCAACGACGGCACCTCGTCGAGCTTGCTTTGTCTGACCCCCATACTGCGCGCGAGCTCCGCAGTTTTTCGCGGGCCGATTTCGTGCATCACCTGGGCGGTGATCGTGTTTTTCGAATAGATGAGACCCTCACGCGCTGTCATCGACCGGCCGGTCGGCGGCGATAGATCGGCGGGACGCCATACGGTCCCGTCCGGCAGAGGAATTTCCACGGCCCGGTCAGTGAAGCGTTTATCGGGTGACATCCCTTGCTCGAGAGCCGCACCGTAGACAAAAAGTTTAAACGTCGAACCCGGTTGGCGCCGGGCTTGCGCCACGTGATCGAATGGGTCGGTGTTGAAGTTACGGCTACCGACCCACGCCTTTATGTGCCCCGTGGCTGGATCGATGGCGACGAATCCCGCTTGCAAGCGCGTCTTCTCGTCTCGCAGCTTCGCCATGAAGTCCTTATTGCGCTTCAACTGCGCCAGCGCGGCCTCAGGCGTCGCACCCGAATCGACCGCGGTGCGGTAAGCTACCGACTCCCGAATAAACGTATCTATCAAGCCGGTCTTGGTTTTCCAAAAATGGCCGAAAGGTTGCACGCGCCGGCGCTGATCCACGTAGGCGTTCGGGCTCGAAGACATCAATCCTTCGGAGCCCAATCCCCACTCTACGTCTGCGACCGCCTGCAAGGCCTCCATTTGGAGGTTTACGGCTTGGTTGGCCAACGCTTGCAGACGCGAGTCGATGGTGGTGTGCACGATCAGTCCGTCGGCATAAATGTCGTGGTCGTTACGGTCCGCCCAATCGATCAGCCATTTGCGGATTTGCACGGCAAAATGAGGCGCGGGGCCGACTAGTTCCGGCTGGCGCGCGAAATTGAGCCGTATCGGCCTGGCTTTTAGCTTATCGAAATCGGCCTGGCTCAACCCGCCGCGCTTGACCATTTGCGACAGCACTACGTTACGGCGTGCCAGCGCGCGTTCGGGATTGAGCACCGGGTTATAGTAGCTGGTGCCTTTCAACATGGCGATCAGTGTCGCGCTTTCAAGGACATTGAGTTTTTGCGCCGGCTTGTCGAAGTACGTGCGCGCCGCCATTTCGATACCGAATGCGTTGTACAAAAACGGCATGGTGTTGAGATAGGTTTCGAGTATTTCTTTTTTTGTGTAGGCGTATTCGATTTTGATCGCCGTGATCGTCTCCTTTATTTTCCGCGTGATCGTCCGTTTTCGGCCAACTTCCGGATAGAGGTTACGCGCGAGTTGCTGGGTTAGAGTGGAACCACCCTCCGGATCTCCGAACAATGTGCGCACGACGCCGGTCGCGGTGCGCCACAAATCAACGCCGAAGTGCTCGTAAAAGCGGTGATCTTCGGTGGCGATCAGCGCATTGATCACATGCGGCGAGACTTGGCTTAACCGCACCCACTCGCGGTTCATCGGCTTTAATGTGGTCAGCCGCCTGCCATCCGCCGATATCAGCACGGTGGGCTGGTCGATTTTGGCTTTTCGTATATCGGAAATACTCGGCGTGAACGGTATCAAGATGACGGCGTACAGAGAAAACAGCCCCAGTCCAAGCGCGCCCAACGCCGCCAGTCCCTTCGCGCCACAAATAATCCTAACCCGCGTAGGCAAGGTAGGATCGCTTGCAGCCCTGAAGTAGGCCGCAAGCCTGCCGTACAAGCGTCTTAATCGTCCCCTGGACCGTGCTTTTTCAGCCACTCTTATTCCTTAGTTTTTCTGGCACCGCGTCGCGGTTCACGGGCGCAATCTAGTTAGACGAGTGGGTTGTGAAATAAGTTAATATCCCTGGCATTCATTCTATGCGATGCGAAAGAGAACTAAAGGGGCGAGTTCTTTCCGGCCGCGACCTCAGCGTCAGCGGTTTCTTTCGGCGAGCTCTTGCATGCAAGCCGAAAATCGTGAAAGCGTTTGAGACGGACCCGCCCGGAGTAAGCAAACGAGCCAATTCCGC
>DASXSW010000524.1:0-2659 GCA_036505755.1 Binatia bacterium
GCTGTGCGATACCGCCGCGAATTATTGCTGCGACGCCGGGTGGTGGCGTGATTGAGCGCGATGCGGTATAGCCAAGTTGAAAAATTGGCATCGCCGCGAAACTGGCCGATGGCGCGGTACGCCGATAAGAACACTTCTTGGGAAACCTCTGTGGCGTCATCATAATCGCCTAACATTCGGTACACGAGATTGAAAATGGTCTTTTCGTGACGACGCACGAGGACTTCGAAAGCATCTGCTTCGCCGTGCTGTATCCGCCGGACGCAATCTGCGTCGCTGATCGAGTCAGACACCATCGATTCAGAAGTATTAGACGGCTCTCTCAAAAAAAGGTTCCCCGATAGGTTCCACCGCTTGGGGGCGCCCGCTACTGGCGTATATAAGCGTCCCCCATCTGTGGTCGAAAGCCAATTTTGCCGTTGCATGCGTCGAGCCGTCGATTCAAGTGGCCGGCCAGGTTCTTTAGCCGGTTGGTCTCGCTGTCGCCGAGCAATCGGATGACGAAGGCGGTTTTATTGTGCCAAAGCGGCTCGTCCAAGTCGACCCAGCCACGGCAAGATTCGCCATCGGGCGTTCCCGGAATAGGGGAAAACTCCGAAACCACGACTTTGATACCGAGGCTGCTTGCGAAATGCATGGACTCCTCCACGGATTGCTCGTCACCGCGAGGATGCCCGACGATCAAGTAGGCATGGAGGCGGTTCGGATCAGCACTGGCTGCAAGCAAATGGTCCACTGCCCTCGCCAGTTCGTCTGAGTAAACCTTGCCCCCGGTCTTTTTTTGCCATGCGTAGACGCTGCTTTCAAATCCGAGATAGAGATTCTTAAAACCAGCGTCGATCATTAGCTGGGCCACCTCGCGGCTGATAAAGCGAGCGTTAAGGGCGTTGGGCGTGTGAAAATAGACGCGGAGATTCCTTTTAAGCACTTCTTTTAGAAATGGCCTGAGAATCTGCTCGGATTGGAAAAGTAGGGCATCGTCGTAAAACGCTACGTCCGTCGCGCCGCAGCGAAGCAGGAACTCCAACTCAGCCAACGAACGATGGAGAGAACGTTGATGAAATTTCGGATAGACCTGCGGCACGGAGCAATAGGTGCAGCGAAACGGACAACCATCCGCGAGTTTCACTACTCCGGTCTTTGGGTGAGGGTAGAGATCCCAGAGCGGCAGCTGATCATTGTCCGGTGAGAGTTCGACAAACTGCCAAAGCGGATTCATATCGAGTCCTTCTACGACCAGATCAGCGCCGAGAGAACGGGCGTGCGATGGGCAAATCGTCGCGTAGACTCCGCCGAGTATGATCTTGGTTTGCGGTGATAGGGCTCGCAGATCGCCGATGACTTCTTCTAGGCCGGGATACCAGTACGTCATGCCGGTTTGGATGAAGGCGAAGTCGAACGGCTCGTTAGTGCCGAGCAAATTTTGAAATTCCCGGCGCGGAATGCCGAAGCGGCGAAATTGCCGGCGAATTTCGCCGAAGATCTGCGGCTTTTCAGCTCGCTGGGAATAAAACTCGCCGCGCCCCCACGGATCACTGCGATAGCGATCCGGCGGCACGCGAGGATCGAGCCGATCCAGATAATCGAAAAGATAAAAGTCGGCCTGATCGCGTAAAAATCCTGCGACCCTGAGCAAGCCGTAGGGCTTCAACCAAAAATCGTAAGCGGAAAAATCATAGATTGGCGGGTTGACAAGAAGAATGCGAGGTTTCATTCGTTTTCGGTGCGTGCAGATCTAAACTGCCTCGCTCCACAAATGGCTGAACTGCGTCGCCACGACATCTTCGTAAGACACCGAACCGGAGAGTAACCCGATATCCTGGGCAAAGCGATTCATACTCTCAATTTTTTCCCGCGGAATCGTCGGATCGTAGTAGGGCAGGTCGCGCTGGACCAGTTCGGCGATCAGTTCCGCCTCGGACGGCGGAAAGCGTTTCTTGCCGACTTCGGTGGCGCGGCTGACATCGTTGCGCAGCGCCTTATGCGCTCTCATCAGCGCCCGGATTGCGGCGATAGCCGACTGCGGGTCGTCGTCGATGCGCTTTTCAGTTGCCACCAAGGCTGAGAAAGTGTAGTGGCGCGCAGCGGTTGGACCGTCGCCGCGGCGCACATCGAGAACCATGGTGCCGACACCCCGGCGTACTGCAACTTCACAACCCATGCCATTCGCCCAAAAGCCGTCGAGCTTTCCGTCTTCGAGCGCTTTCGCCGCAGATAGTCCGAAAGAAACGTTTGGTCCGGCCGCGCCCGGTATCGGCATAATTTGCACGCCATTCCTTTCCGGATCGATGCCGGCTTCGACGAGCATTCTATGCAAGCTGAGGTTGACGCCGGGAGCCGCGCCGATGCGCAGCCCTCTGACGATGCTCAAATCACCGCGCTTGGGTTTTAAATCACTGCGGATCACCAGAAACCAATAGGTGTGTTGCCCGACCGTGGCGAGAAGCTTCGCGCCTTTCCATTGCGGAAATGCGAGCAGCGTGGCGTGCGCAGAGCCGACCACGAAGTCGAGTTGACCATCACGCAACGCTTCGAATGTTTTGGGTACAGGGAAAAGCAGATCGATGCTCGCGTCATACCCCTCGGACTTAAAAAAGCCCAACTCCACCGCGGCGATGGCGGGAAAATAAGAATTCGATACTAGATCGGGGACGGCGAT
>DASXSW010000525.1:0-6430 GCA_036505755.1 Binatia bacterium
ATCGACAACGTGGAGTCGGTTGGTTTGCGCAAGATTATCGACCGCGCCATGGTGACTAAGGTCTACAAGGTGCTGCGCCAAAAGAAGGTCGAGACCGACCAACAAACCTGGAATCGGCGTTACCGGGAATATACTGAAAAAATCAAGACGGGTTCTATCCTCGAGATCGCCAAAGTTTTGCGTGACCTGTTTGTCTTAAAAGGAGACAAGGAGCTTTCCTTCGGCGAAAGAAAGATGTTGGATACCGCGCGCAATCTTTTAGTCAAAGAGCTGTCGATTGCGCGGTCTCATTCGGAAGAGAAAATCATGGAGGAACTGCGCCATATTTTTACCCATTAACTTGCGCTCGACGGGAGTACGTTTTTTAAAAGCCGGGGGCTTAGCTCTCGGCTTTTTTGTTTTTTTCTAGCCATGCTCGCTGCCGCTATTGTCCTCGCCGCCGGCGAAGGCCGTCGAATCGGCGGGAACACATCTAAAATTTTTCTGCCTCTAGCCGGTCGCCCGTTGGTGCTCCGCACCTTGGACCGGGTGTTCGCGGCGCGCACGGTCGAAAATGTCGTTCTGGTTACTGCGGCTCATGAGATCGCGCGGTGCGAAACCCTGCTTAGCTCCGATGACGCATTACGAGGCTGCCCATGGGAGCTCCAAGTCGGCGGCGCGACGCGCCAGCAGTCGGCTAAGCGCGGCTTGGAGAAGATAGGCTCCGATACTGATATTGTCGTTATCCACGATGGGGCCCGCCCGTTCGTATCCGGCGGTCTAATTGATCGCTGCGTCGAATTCGCCGCCGACAAAGGAGCGGTCGTCGTGGGTCTACCGGTAAGCGATACGATCAAGGTTGTGTCGCAAGATCGTCATATCCTGTCGACTCCCGAACGAAGCTCGCTCTGGGAGATCCAGACGCCGCAGGTATTTCAACGAGCGCTGATCGTTGAGGCGCACGAGCAGGCAGAACGGAAAGGGATCGAAGTCACAGACGATGCCATGCTGATCGAGCGGCTCCGAAAGCCGGTATATATTATCGACGGCGAGCGAACAAATTTTAAGATTACCGTGCCGGAAGACGTGTGGCTTGCGGAAACTTTGATCCGGGAAGGGCGCGTGCCTTAATCAGCTTTCTTTCGCAAGACTTCGTTCAAGCTGCCGCTGCGAAAGCCCTGCAGGTCGACACTGACGTAATTGAACCCAATCTCCTTGAATTTTTTCACGATCGCGTCGCTGGTTGCCTTTTCAAAAAGCCGCTCGATCTCATTCTGTGGTACTTCGATTCTCGCAAGATCGCCGTGGTAGCGCACGCGGAACTCGCGAAAGCGGAGTTCTTTCATGAAGACTTCGCTGTCCGCTACTTTTTTTAAACGTTCGAGGTTGATTTCGGTGCCGTACGGAAAGCGTGAGGACAGGCAAGGGCTCGACGGCTTGTCCCACGTGGGCAAAGCAAGTTCACGGCTGTAGCATCGAATGTCGTCTTTGGTCATCTCGGTTTCTACTAACGGATGCCGCACGCCCCACTGATCCGCCGCTTTTAGCCCCGGACGATGATCCTTTAAATCGTCCAAGTTGGTGCCGTCGACAATGGTTTGGATGCCGAGTTCATCGGCTTCCCTGCGGCAGATCCGATACAGCTCGTCTTTGCAGAAGAAGCAGCGGTTAACGGGATTCAGGGCGAATGAGGGATTAGACATCTCGTGTGAATCAAGAACAATATGACGGCAGTGTAAACTCTTGGCGAATTGCTTGGCCGCGTCGAGCTCGCCAGGCGGCACAGTGGGAGAAGTCGCAGTCAGAGCGACAGTGCGGTCGCCCAAAGCCATGTGCGCCGCCTTTAATAGAAACGTCGAATCAACGCCCGCGGAAAAAGCGACCAGCAAGCCGTCGTGCTCGGAAAGGAGACTGGTTAGCCGTTCGAATTTTGTGTCCATCGTTTGTCGCTGAAAAGATCGGTGCTCAAATAATGCTCGCCTTTGTCGGCAAAAATTGTGACGACGACATGGCCCTTGCCCAGACTCTTGGCAACTTTAAGAGCGGCGCAGCAGGCGGCGCCGGAAGAGATACCGACTAACAGCCCTTCTTCTGCCGCTAATCGCCGGGTATGCGCCGTCGCTTCTTCGTCGCTGACGGCGATCACTTCGTCGAGAACTTGGCGATTGAGCACTGCGGGAATGAACCCCGCGCCGATTCCTTGGATCTTATGATACCCCGGCTCGCCACCGGAGATCACCGGGGATGCTGCGGGTTCAACGGCGCAGATGCGCACCCCTTTCATTTTCTCTTTGAGTATTTCTCCAACTCCAGTAATGGTGCCGCCGGTGCCCACTCCGGCGACGAATGCATCGATGCGTTTGAATTGCTTAAGCAGCTCGACGGCAGTGGTCTTGCGGTGCATTTCCGGGTTCGCCGGATTATTGAATTGTTGCGGCATGAAGTAGTCGTTATTTTCCTGGATCAGTTCTTCAGCTTTGTGAATCGCACCCCCCATGCCCTTGGTATCGGGCGTTAGAATGAGCCGCGCCCCGTAGGCGCCCAACAGACTTCGCCGCTCCTCGCTCATGGTATCGGGCATGGTCAGGATTAGCCGATAGCCTTTGACCGCCGCGATCAACGCCAGGCCAATGCCGGTATTGCCACTTGTGGGTTCGACGATGGTCGCACCCGATTTGAGTTTTCCCTGACGCTCGGCGGTTTCAATCATATTGAGGCAAATGCGGTCTTTGACCGAACCGCCCGGGTTAAAGGACTCCATTTTAGCCCAAACTTCCGCGTCGTTTATTCCGGGGAGAGCTCTCAGTTTAACCACGGGAGTGGAGCCAATGAGATCCAGAACGGATCGGGCGCCGTTCAAGTTTGCCACAATGCTACCTGTCTTTCGTGATAGGCGTGAAGTTCGAATTGATGATGGCCAAATGCTATATTTTCGAACTGTCAATGTCAATGAAACAACTCGATCGTCACTCGTCAAACGCGGTTCGTTCGAGAAGTTGCGTGCTCTTTCCCGGCGCGCTCGGCGATTTCATTTGCTTTTTACCGGCCCTCCAAACGCTGGCGCGAGATAGCGAAGTCGATCTGTTCGCGCGCAGCGAATTCGCGGACATCGTCACAAGCGATGTGACCGTTCGCTCGGTCGAATGTCATGATGTCAGCCGGCTATTTACCGGCAATATTGCCGAAGACCAACGATTGCGAAATTTTTTTGGCGCGTATGCGGCGGTCTATTCGTGGCTGGGCAGCCGGCAGAGCGATTTCGTTCGCCGTCTTAGGTCGCTCTCTGGCGGCAGGGCGCAGATATTTCCGTTTCAACCGAATGATAGCGAAACCCATCAAATCGACTACTATCTCGCCTGTCTGCGCCGGCACAGCGCCGTTTCGCGTCAACCGCAAGTTGCCTTGCGCCCCGAGGGAATTGCTTGGTGCGCTCAATTCTGGGCGGCGCGCAAGCTTCACCGCCGGCCGGTTATGGTGATAGCGCCAGGAAGCGGCGCGCGGGAAAAGAATTGGCCGGAAGAGTTCTTTCTTACTGTCGTCAAATGGTGGCTTCAAACTGTCAATGGTGCGGTGGTTCTGCTCAACGGACCGGTGGAAGAAGAAAGGGGCGGAACAGAGCGGCTTCGACACAGCTGCATTGTTGCGAGTGATCTGACACTATCGCGAGCGGCAGCCTTGCTTGCCCGCTGCGATGTTTAT
This sequence comes from Binatia bacterium, assembly GCA_036505755.1. Lineage (GTDB taxonomy): Bacteria > Desulfobacterota > Binatia > UBA9968 > UBA9968 > DP-20. The sequence continues at coordinate 3,679 of DASXSW010000525.1, forward strand.
CTTGGTAATGACAGCGGCATAACCCATCTCGCCGCCATCGCGGGAGTTCGAACAGTTGCTTTATTCGGTCCTTCGAATTCGCGACAGTGGGCTCCGCGCGGCAGGAGGGTGACAATTGTGAGTCGAAATATCAAATGTTCTCCGTGCCAAATTCCGATGATGAAAAGCTGTCCGCATCACTCCTGCCTGAGCGAGCTCCATCCAAAAGATGTCATTGGCGTAATGGCAGCCTTGCCGGAAGTAGTTACCTTGACAAGGATGGGGGCAGGGATTAAGGTTTAAGTCAAAAATGTTGTTTAATTTTGCGGAAAAAGTTTGGTCTTAATTAAACCGATACTTCGTGTATTGTGGCCTGGTTGGCATAAGCAAGGATACCTCAAATTGGAGCGACGCCTGGGAATGCGTTGGCCATCGTTGCCAGCGGGATTTCCGGGCTTTTTTCTTCTCCAGCGGGAGTTTCGCTATGGCTGACGAAGAAGGGAAGCAAGAGGGAAAAGGTTTCACCGTTCAGGACCGCAGGCGTTTTTCACCGGATACGGGGGAAGCGCGCAAAGATGCGCCCGAGGAAAGCGACCGACCAACACGGAGCGCGCCGCAATCCGAGGCGATCGTCGGCGGCGCGGAAGAAGCTCCGCGGGAGCCGACACCGGACATTAACTTTTCGACTTTCGTGATCAGTCTTAGCACCCAGGCGCTGATGCATTTGGGCGAGATCGCTAATCCGCTCAGCGGAAAAGTCGAAACGGATGTGCCGGTGGCGAAACAAATGATCGATATTATCGGCATGCTTAAAGACAAAACGCGCGGCAACCTCAATGCCAGCGAAGACCGATTGATGGAAGATATTCTCTTCGATCTACGCATGAAATATGTTGAAGCGGTGAAGAAGCGATAGGAGACGTCGATGGGCTTGAAGAGCATCTGGGGCGGTAACGTGAGCTTCAAGGGGGTAATCCTGGTTGCCTTGGTGTCGCTCGTGGTCGGACTCGGCATCAGCGGCAGTTTGGATTGGTTATCACCGAGCCGGGCGGTGAATTTCTTGGGTGACGCCGGCAACAGTGACACTCGAATCCAAGGCGGTTTGCCGGATTTCGTGAATCTGGCGAAAAAGATGAGGCCCATCGTTGTCAATGTTTCGACCACCCAGGTGAGTGAAGGGCGTGGCTCGCAGGAGTTTGGCAGCCCGTTCGGTGAAGAAGATCCGTTCAACGATTTTTGGCGGCGTTTTTTCGGCGGTCCGATTCCCCGTGGCCCGCAGCGCCAACGTAGTCTCGGCTCCGGGTTTATCATCGACGCCGATGGATCGATTTTGACCAACAACCACGTGGTCGAGAATGCTTCGAAAATCGTTGTGAAGCTGTCCGATGACCAAGAATATGAAGCCAAAGTGATCGGTCGGGATCAGAAAACCGACATCGCCGTGATCAAGATCAACGTCAAGACAAAACTCTCAACCGCGAGTCTCGGCGACTCGGACAAGCTCGAGGTCGGCGAATGGGTTGTCGCGATCGGCAATCCCTTTGGGCTCGATAGCACGGTGACCTCCGGCATCGTTAGCGCGAAGGGCCGGCACATCGGCCAGGGGCCCTACGACAACTTCATTCAAACCGATGCCTCGATCAATCCCGGCAATTCCGGTGGGCCGCTGATCAACTTGCGCGGCGAAGTGGTCGGTATCAACACCGCGATTTTCAGTCGCACCGGGGGCAATATGGGCATTGGATTCGCGATTCCGATCAATTTGGTAAAAGAACTGCTACCGCAGCTGCGCGGTAAGGGCAAGGTCACGCGCGGCTATCTCGGAGTGTTGATTCAAAAGGTGACGCCGGAGATTGCCGAAAGCTTAGGCCTGGACAAAAGCGCTGGCGCGTTGGTCGCCAACGTGTCCAAAGACGGACCGGCGGAAAAAGCGGGCGTAAAAGTCGGCGACGTCATCATTGAATTCGACGGCAAGGAAGTCAGAGACTCGGGCGACTTGCCGATTATTGTCGCGCGAACAGCGGTCGAGAAAAAAGTCCACATGAAGGTGCTGCGCGATAAGAAAGAGGTGACGCTCAACGTCGCGGTGGGTGAGCTGAAGGACGAAGAGGTCGTGGCGACCGCGCCGGAGAAGGGCGAATTGGGTCTCACCGTCCAGAGGCTCACACCGCAGATGGCGGAGAGCCTCGGGTTGGAGCGAGCCGAGGGCATTGTCGTTACCGCTGTGGAGCCCGGCAGCGTGGCGGACGACGCCGGCATACGGCGCGGCGACGTCATTCTGGAGGTCGATCGTAAGCCGGTACGAAATGTCGAAGAATATCGAAAGGCCGTCGCCGGGGTTCGTAAAGGACGCGGCGTGCTTTTCTTGGTGCGCCGTGGTGACAGCACGCTGTTCCTTGCCCTCAAGCCGCAGCGCTGATGATTCGCGCGATTATCCGCGGCCATCCCAAAACGAGGTTCGGGGCTTGGCACCCGCCTCGTTTTGTTGCTTTCAAGGCGGTTGTGCGCGAGAATTGACCCTCAATCCGAGGCCTTCAGTTTGTTAAAGTCCAAACTGCGAATTTTTAGCATTTCACTGGTTGCGCTTCTCGTTATCACTTCCAGCGGGCTGATTTTCGGGGCGTGGTATCTGAAACAGCTGGAGGATACCGTCACAAAAAGATTTGAGGGAACGAAGTGGATTTTCCCATCGAAAATTTACTCCGACAGTTATCTCCTCTACGTCGGCATCAGTCTCCGCCTCGACGATCTCGCCGAAAAACTTCGCCGGCTT
>DASXSW010000526.1:0-3675 GCA_036505755.1 Binatia bacterium
CCGCGATGCGTGCTGGTAATGTAATCGTCGCGGTGAAGCGCCTCGCAGACACCCACCGCCACGGCTTCTTCACCGATGTAGAGATGGGCGAGGCCCGGCATCTTAGCGCTAAGATAGAGCTGGTTGACCTCTTCTTCGAACAAACGGATTTTCAGCATCTGGCGATAGAAGTGGAGCCAGCGCTCGTCGTGGATCGAAGCGCGCTTTGCCGGGCGCGACGGGCTTTTTTTAGACTTGGCCATCGGTGTATTTGGAACAATTGGAGTAACGGAGTGCTGGAGTGATGGAGTACTGGGTATTTCGGAACCCATCATTCCAACACTCCATCACGCCATTCCCCCAGTTTTCATCCCGGCCATTCTCGCCAGAGTTTCGAAGAGAATCGCAAAATCTTTCTCCGCCAATCCCATGCCGCGCGCCGTGGTAAGCAATTCGTTGGTGATCGCCGTCGTGGGCAGCGGCACGTCGAGTTGGCGGCCCATTTCGAGAGCGAGCAAAAGATCTTTCTGCATCATGTTGACATCGAACCAGGCTTCGGCGGGCATCTTCAAAACAAACGGCCCGCGGTATTTCACCATCGGCGACGCGATGACGCTGTTGAGCAGCACTTCGACGGCGGTTTCCCGCGCGATGCCGCTTTTCTCCGCCAGCAGTACGCCTTCGCTAAAAGCAACCATCTGAACCGCCAAGCTCAGATTGGTGGCAATCTTCATCGAAACCGCGAGACCGTTAGCGCCAACATGAGTGACTTTCGGCCCGATAGCTTCGAGAACAGGAAGCGCTTTTTCAAAGGCCTGGCGGTTGCCGCCGACCATGATCGAAAGTTTGCCCTCCTCGAGAGTAATTACGCTTCCTGAAACCGGAGCGTCCAGCATTTGCGCGCCTTTAGCTTCGACCTGCCGGGCAATCTCGCGGCTTGCTGCCGGGCTTACGGTACTCATGTCGATATAAATTTTTCCTGGACCGAGGCCTGCCAATATGCCGTCAGCACCGCCCGTCACCGCCTCTAGCGCCTGCGTATTGGATACCATGGAAAAAATCATATCAGACGACTCGGCAACGTCTCGGGGCTCGTTGCCCCACTTCATGCCGCCATCGAGCAGCCATTGGGCTTTCGCTTTGGTACGGTTGTATCCGGTGACCGTATGGCCTGCAGCCAAAAGCCGCTGAGCCATGCGGCTCCCCATAACACCAAGACCAATAAAACCGAGATGTGCCGTAAGCACCTTCCGCCGAGATTAATTTCTATAGCTCAACACTAGCTGTATTGTATAGCGAGTTTTAACTTCCGTGACCAGTCTTGAAAACTTGAGCGCTTCACCAGGCTGACTCAGGTCGAGCAAGTGGGTCATAAAGCCAAAGAAGTCCTGAACTTTTCGGGCGGGCGGCGGAGCGACAGCGCCGAGCACGGACACGCTCGCGCGGCTGCTAAATCTTTGGTTTGTCGTCAGCGGCAAGACGACTGTACCCGGTGTAGCCGGCGTTATGCCGGAGCAGCGACTGACCCGGGGCCGAGGCACTGAATTCGCAACAGAAAAACTGCGCTTGGTTCACCAGTCTCGATGGGAAGGTGGGTACGCTGGAGACGGGTAATTACACCGATCTCATTGTTTTGCACTACTGGGTAAATGCTCAAGGGTTCCAATTTTCCGTGCGCTGCGCGCCGATCAACCTGCGTCAGAGCTCGTGGCTGCGAGCCGCCGCCAATTGCCCGTCTTCGGGCAGATGAGCGAGCAGTTCCATCAGCGTCTCATACTTCGCTGGTTTCGTAAGATGTGCGTCGAAGCCGGCCTCTTTAGTTCGCTGGCGGTCGAGCTGATGCCCCCAGCCGGACAATGCGATCAGTAACATACGTTTGCCCCACGGCTGTTCGCGTATCATGCGCGCGGCCTCGTAACCGTTGAGTTTGGGCATCGCGAGATCAAGCACCGCCACATCGGGACGGAATTGCGCGGCGGTTTCAACAGCTTCAATGCCATCTTGGGCGACTTGAACCTCGTTGCCGTCCTGCCGTAGCAGCCGCGCGAGAATCTCAGCGGACTGCGGAAAATCATCGGCGACCAGAATGCGCCGGCAACGATTGCCGGTGGTGTAGCCATTGCCGCTATCCTCTTCGAAGTGCTCTTGCAGCGATTCATACGGGAGCACGGGAAGGTGAACGATAAACTCGCTGCCACGGTTCACGCCGTCACTGCGGACTTCGACATTGCCGCCGTGCATTCCGGCCAACCGATGCACGAGGGTAAGGCCCAGCCCCAGACCTCCTTCAGACCGGGTGAAAGAGCGGTCGACTTGGTAAAATAAGTCAAACACATGCGGTAAGTTCTCCGGGGCGATGCCAATACCCGTGTCTTTGACGCGGACGACAACGGTATCACCGGCTTGCTCGACGTTTAGCCAAATATGGCCGGGGCTCGGTGTGTATTTTGCGGCGTTATTCAGCAGGTTCATGAAAACCTGCGTTAGCCTTACCCGGTCGGCTTCAACGTAAACCGAATCCTGCGACATGGTGACCGTTAGTTCGTGATGCCGTTGGTCAATCAACGGCCGGCTCGATTCCACCGCCGCCCCAATCACCTCTGCTAAATTGAGCGGCTCTCGTTGCAAGACGAGCTTCTCACGAGTGATGCGACTCACATCGAAGAGGTCGTCGGTCAACCGGGTCAGGTAATTGACCTGCCTGTCGATGATATCGTGCCCCCAATGGGGATCGGATTCGGGGATGCCGGGTATTCGTTCGAGCGTAACGACATTGCGAATGAGGGATAACGGGTTACGCAGTTCGTGCGCGAGGGTGGCCAAGAACTCATCTTTGCGCCGGTCGGCATCGCGCAGTGCGGCGTCGCTTTCGCGCAGCGCGTTGTCGAGTCGTAATTTTTCGACGGCCAACCAGGTGCGTTCGGCCACCACGTTGATCAAACCGATTTCCCGCTCACTCCATTGGTACCGGTCGGTGGCGGCGACGATGAGCGCCGAAACCAATTTACCGTCGCGCAGCATTGGCGCGGTGACAAAGGCACTGACGCCCAGCTGGCGATAGGTTTTGACATATTCCACGGTACGCTCATCACCGTCCACGTCGGCGATCGCGGTTGTTTGGCCTGATCTTGCCGCGCTGATCACGGAAGGACTGAGCGCGTTAAGAGGATAACTCCCCACTAGCGACGGCACATGGGGGTGATAGTCGCGTTGGACGGTAAAGCGATCATGCTCGGCGTCCACCTCGATGAATCCGCACCGACTTACTTTCAAATGCTCGCCGAGCGCAACCGCGACCGCCCAGAGCAGTTCGTCGGTGTTGGCGGCGAAGCGGATGCATTCGCCAAGATCAAGCAAGAAAAGCGTGTCCGCCTCGGCCTCCTTGCGCCGAGTAATATCTTGAACCGCCACGTTCACGCCAAGCAACTCGCCGCTCTCGTTGTGCACCGGATAGTAGCTACAGAGGGAATAACGACGTTCTTTCAGACGGCCCGGAATAACGCCCTGAACCTCCTCATCAATGACGGGGTAACCGGTATCAATGACGCGTCGGTAATGCGCTTCGACAGTGTCTGCCAATTCCGGCACGGCGTCGCGGACCGTTTTGCCGAGAAAATAGTCGGGTGAACGCCCGTTCATCTCCGCCAGAGCGTCGTTGATGGAGACGTAGCGCAGGTCGCGGTCGACAAAGCACAA
>DASXSW010000527.1:0-4384 GCA_036505755.1 Binatia bacterium
AAAGCCGTCGGCAAGGGCGGCATCGTCGTCTGCGGCGGCATTCACATGAGCGACGTCCCCTCGTTTCCCTATGCCATCCTCTGGGAAGAGCGCTCCATCTGCTCGGTCGCCAATCTCACACGCCGCGACGGCGAAGAGTTCATGGCTCTCGCGCCGCAAGTTCCCGTGCGCACGGAAGTCGAAACTTTTCCGTTGGAAGACGCGAACGCGGCGTTAAACCGGCTGCGCACGGGAAAAATTCGCGGCGCAGCGGTGTTGGTAACCGGCTAGACGTCTGCTCAAAGATCTTACGAAGGCATAATGCCGAGACGGCGTAAGACGCCTGTCCATTGCAAGCCATTTAAAGTCCGTCATTCCGGCATGCTTTTAGCGGGAGGCGAAACTCTGACTGGACCCCCGACAAAAACATATCTTCCAGCATTGCGGGGGTACTTCAATCAGTCGGCGTCTGCAGCGGCTGAATTACTTCTTTGGCGAGTAGAGCAACTTGCTCGCGCCACCCTTCAAACGGTCCGCAAGAGCGCATGATGAACTTGGTCGCACCTGCGGCGATGTAAGCTTCGACTTTTGCCCGTACTTGATCAGGATTGCCAAATGCAGTGAACTCAGGAGACGGCAAGTCGATTCGCGGGCGAATCGAATGTCCGGCAATCTCCCAAGCTTTTTCGGCGCTTGCCGCGAAGTAGAACGGAATGAGTACACCATAATGATCCTCCGGCACTCCTCGACCAGCGTCGGCGGCGTAGGCATGAATCGCTTTGATCCCGACCTCGACTTCGACAGGTGATACCGACGAAACCAACCAGCCGTCGCCTAATCTGCCTGTGCGACGCATGGCTGCTTGACTGCGGCCGCCGATCCAGATGGGTAGACCGTTTTTCTGCCACGGGCGTGGCATGATTGTGACCTCTTGCACCGAATAGAATTTTCCGTCGAACGTTACGTTCTCTTCCGTCCATAACCGGCGCATGAGCACGATCATCTCGTCAGCCCGAGCGGCGCGCTCTTTCCTATTTACTCCCACAGCCGGCAGGTCTTTCGACTCATCGCTGCCGAGACCGAACGCGGGAAACAAACGTCCCTGCGATAGGAAGTCGAGCGTTGCCAGTTCTTTGGCGAGAACAATTGGATTACGCGTCGGCAACACCAGCGTGCTGGTGCCTAGCTTCATTTTCCGCAGACGACCGGCGATGTAGGAAAGAAAAGTGACCGGTTCGAGGATTAACTGAGTCGAGACCAGCCGATCGCTCAGCCAAACTGAATCGATGTCGAGCGCTTCAAAGTAGTCGACGAGATCCAGAATTGCGTCGGCTTGGGGGTCTTTAATCGGCCATTGCCCGAGTGCAATCCCGATGCGAACTTTCATGTCGCTGATTCATTTTTCATAGAGCTTCTTAATAAAGCCGCTCTTGTCGAGCTCTTCAACAAAGCTCGAGTCGACGAACTCTTCCGGTTTGTGCTTGTATACGTCGGGACGTGTCGCGGCGACGTATTCATAGCTCGTCTTCAAGCCCTTGATGTTGGGATACGGCGCGGCGATACGATGTTTCGCAAATAGCTCCCAAGACTCCTGCGCTAACGGATCGTCGTCCAATCGTAGCATCTTCTTGATTACTTTCTTCGCGAGATCGGGCTCCTGCTTAAAGCGGGCTATGCCTTCCAAATGGGCGCGCATGTAGCGCATCACCAGGTCGCGATCTTGCTTGATCTGCGTCCGCGTCGTCGCGATCTCGCTCCATGGATAGTCGACTTCTTTGAAGAAATCCCATAACACGTGAAATCCCGAACGTTGGGCGAAGATGAAGTTCGGATGCGATAACGTCGCGCCCTGAATTTTTCCCTGTTGTAACGCTAAAAATCGATCGCTATCGGTACCAATCTGAAGGAGGGCGAAATCCTTTTCCGGGTTGAGCCCTTTTTGTCGGGCAAGATACTTTACGAGAAAATCGGTCAGGGACCCAAATGTCGTGACACCGATGGTTTTCCCTCTTAGGTCTTCGCTGCGCTTGATGTCAGGCCGCACGACGAGGGATTGAATCACACCGGGCATCGTGTGCGCCAAAATCACCATGTCGGAACCCGCGAGTACCGCGGTCATGACCGTTGGCGTAGCGATGGGTGAGATCAGCACGCTGCCTGAGATCAGCGCCTTCGAAGCGATGCCGGAGCCCGCCACGGCGACCGGATCCACATCGAGACCATACTTTTCGTAAATTTTGGCTTCCTTGGTAAAGTAAATAATGATGTTTCCCATGCTGATCGCAGGAACACCCACTTGGACCTTTTTAAGCGCGCGGGATTGGGCGAAGAGAACTGATGACGAGACGAACAAACTCGCGATCAACATTCCCAGCAAAAAGCGTCTTGAAATCACGTGAATTGCCTCCGCTTCGAATGCCAGTCCTACTTGGCATTTAGTCCCGCGATTGAACTCTTGTCAATCCGACCAGTGGACGTTGACAAGCCCCCGTCTTTTGCAATAAGTCACAAGTCATATGTTGCCAAAACTACCGCGCGAATCATTATTGGACCTGTGCCGGCGGATGTTCGTCATCCGTCACTTTGAAGAGAACCTGGTACCGCTGCACGACAGAGGCGTGTTCGGCGGCCACTACCACCTTTACGTCGGCCAAGAAGGAACCGGCGTGCCGGCGATCTCATGTCTACGCTCCGATGATTATCTCTTCACGACGCACAGAAACCATGGCCACCTGCTTGCCCGTGGCGCCGAACCTAAGCGACTCTACGCGGAGATCCTGGGACGTGCTGACGGCTTGAATAAGGGAAAGGGTGGTTCTTTCCACTCCGTGGCGCCGTCGTTGGGCTTTCTCCATAGCTCGGGCGTCGTCGCCGGGATCATTCCGCTCTCGACGGGAACCGCGTACGCGTCGAAGGCGCAGAAAAATGGTCGAATCACGGTCTGTCTCTTTGGCGATGGTTCACTGGAAGAAGGCGCTGCGCCTGAAGCGTTTAACCTGGCATCGCTTCTCAAGTTGCCGGTGCTGTTTCTGTGTGAGAACAACGGCAAGTACGGCGCCGGTCGGGCCGTTGCCGCGGCGCAGTCATCGTCGATGGCGGCATATCCTCTGACGGATTTGCCCAAGGCCTATAAAATTCCGGCGCAGCAGATCGACGGCATGGACGCGGGCCTTGTCCATGCGGCGGTTTTGGAAGCGGTGGAGAAAATTCGCCACGGCCAGGGACCGCAATTCATCGAAGCACAAACCGTTCGCTATCCGGGCAGCGAAACCAATTGGCCGACCGTACCGCAACCAACGGATACTTCGCTCGCCTGGGACGTCAGCAGCGTGCCCGAAAAAGCCCGCGAGTGGTATGAATCTTGTGATCCGCTGCTTATCTTTATTCGTGAATTGGTGGCGGCCAATCAAGCGACCAAAGATGAAATTGCCGGGATCGAGCGCCAAGTCAAAGCCGAGATCGCCGCGGCGGTAGAGTTCGCGGTCAACAGTCCCTATCCAAAACCGGAAGAAGCTGAGAGAAACTTTTTTGCCTAAGAGCCGATTATGCGAGAACTTGCCTATTACGAAGCGAAATTCGAGGCGTTGGAAGAAATCATGGCGGCGGACCAGCGGGTGCATCTAATCAACGGCACTTTTTTGAGCTTGAGTCCGCATCGGCACGTTTACCAAAAGCTGCGAAATAAATATACCGACCGCACGATCTCGCCGCCGATCTCAGAGCTGGGCTTCTGCGGGCTCGCGACCGGTGCCGCCATGGCAGGGCTCAGGCCGATTGTCGATCTCAGCACCGGCAGCTTCATCTACGAAGCCTGGCCGCAAGTCGCCAACGAAGCTGCCAACGCGTTTTCCATGTCCGGTGGTCAAACCAAAGTACCGGTGGTTTTTCATATCTTTCACGGCCTACGTGGTGGCGGCGCGGCGCAGCATTCCGGCAGCCCACAAGCGATGCTGTGGAATTGCCCCGGACTGGAAATCGCCATTCCTTCCTCACCGCGCGATGTCAAAGGCCTGCTTAAAACCGCCGTCGCCAGTGACAACCCGACCATCTTCGTCGATCATACCCGGCTACTGGACACGCGCGGCGAAGTTCCGGAAACCGATAAGTCGATACCGTTCGGGGTCGCCGATGTGAAACGGCCAGGCGGCGACGTCACTTTGATTGCCACGTCGTACACTGTCCAGGTTTCTCTCCAGGCTGCCGCGAAGTTGGACAAAGAAGGCATCGATGTCGAAGTCGTCGACCCGCGAACTCTTGTCCCGTTCGACTTGGCGACGATTATCTCTTCGATTGAAAAGACCCATCGTGTCGTCATTGCCGACGAAACCCACCAGAGCTGCGGCGTCGCTGCCGAGATCGCCGCGCGCATCGCTGAGAGCGGTTTCGACAAACTAAAAACCCGCAT
>DASXSW010000528.1:0-8433 GCA_036505755.1 Binatia bacterium
GCGATGACGTAAACGACAAGCCTTGCTTCTCCGGCTAGGCCCAGTTTGGAATTTTCATCCGGCAAACTTTTTCGAATGCTATTGACCAAGCGAAAAGCAGCGATCAGTCCTATCCCGATGGTCGCGATGAAAGGGAAGAACCCCGGCCCAGGCCGATTGGCCGTGCTTAGGCCAAGCCGATACGATTCGACGGATAAATAGAATGAGAGCAGCAGCCAGAAGCTACAGATGATGATTTCTCTCTTCATGACGGCGCGCCAGATAATCGATTCTTGATTCTCCGGGTGTTGACGCATGGGCATTGTGGCGGGGATGATCGACGAAAGATCCCGGTGTATGCTTCGCCGGACGCAGGCCCCCGTCGTCCGGCTTACGAATATTCCTTGATGAAGTCGGCGGCGCGCTCGCCGATCATCATACAGGTGAGATTGGTATTGGCGTGAGCGACCGTCGGCATGATCGAGGCATCACCGATCCAGAGATTTTCCATGCCGTGGACGCGCAGATGCTGGTCGACGACGGCCATAGGGTCGGACATCGGGCCCATTTTGCAAGTGCCGACGCCGTGAAAATAGCTGGTGTAGGTGGAGCGGGCGAACTTGGCCCAATCTTCGTCCGGAGTCGGGGAAAACAGTTCGCCACAGTATTGATTCATCGGTTCGGTCGCGGCGAGCCGCTGCACGAACTTCATGGCCGAAACCATCGCTTGAATATCTTTCGGGTGCTCCAACATGCGCGGATCGATAGTCGGCAAGTCCGCCGAGTCGGAAGTTTGCAACGTCAATCGGCCGCGATTGGTTTGCTCCAGCAGGTGACACGAGAATCCGATCATGTCGCCGATCCCGGAAACGGTGGTGATGTCGCGCAGGATAATGTGAAAATCGATATGCTCGAGCGCCGGATCGCTCTTGAAATAGAGCTTCAATGTCGAGCGGCCGCGGGCATCCGGCTTGCGGCCGCTCGTTTTCGCCTTGAGCGTCATGGTCACCACCGGATGATCTTGATAATTTTCACCGACGCCCTGCAGCGCACGCACGACAGGAATTCCGAGGCGCTCGAGCTCAGCGCGCGGGCCGATGCCCGAGAGCATGAGAATTTGCGGCGAATGATACACACCGGCGCTGAGCGCGACTTTGTCTGCGCTGGCGGTGCGCTCGTTGCCGTCTTTTCGATAGCGAACGCCTTCGACCTTGTTGCCGCGCACGATCAGAGACGTGACTTGAGCGGCGCCCACGATTGTTAGATTCGGTCGGCCGCGCGCCGGGTCGAGATACGCCACCGCCGAAGATTGTCGTTTGCCGTCTTTTATATTGCGCGCCGTCGGCGCGATGCCGTAGGGATTGGGTTCGTTTTGATCGTCGAAGCGCGGTAATCCCAATTGGGTCACGGCTTCTAACAGCGCCTGTTCTTGCGCGCTAAGCTGCGCGTCGAAGACATGCTTGCGCTTTACATAGATCGGGCCAGAGTTGCCGTGAATCGGACTGCGCGCAAAGTCTTGATCGGCTTCGATGCGCTTCAATACCGGCAGGACCTTCTCCCACGACCAATCGGGATTGCCTTGCGCCGCCCAGGCGTCGAGATCAGCTTTGATCGGTCGCGGGATCGACATCATATTGACCGACGAGCCGCCGCCCATGATGCGCCCGGCGAGCGAATAAAACTCGCTGCCGTCGTAGTTGCGCCTGGTTGGATACATAAGAATGTACGGACTCTCGAGCAGCACGTTGGTCGCCTTCTCCGCGTTCAGGACCGTTTCGGGAATCGGCTGCGGGTCAGATCCCGCTTCGAGCAACAACACTTTTCGCTTCGGGCCTTCGGAAAGGCGTGACGCGATTACGCAGCCCGCCGAACCGCCGCCGGCAACAATGACATCGTAATGATCAGGCATGAGAGTCTCCGCCGCGACGGGCTGTCATTGCCATTCGACGCCAAGCTGCTTAAGGCGCCGGCGATACTCCAGAGCGGGAGTATCCGGGCCGCGCAAATGCAGCTCCTCGGCAAGATCGAGGGGCAGCTCCTCCGGACGCTGCGATTCGACGATTCGTTTGTCTTGCTCGAAGATGCGCCGGTGCTGCGCGTTTAGCTCCTCGTCGGTTTTCACGTCGCGATAGTTGCGGCCGGCTAACCGATAAAATTTGGTTTCGTGATTCGACACCGGCGTGCAAAGATAAATATTGGTATGGCGCTCGACGCTTCCCGGCTGGCGGCGCTGGATCGTCACCATGAACGGCAGGATCACCGTGTACAATTGTTTCGCCGCGCTGTTGGGGCGAAATTTATTGACTGGCGTATCGATCTCGTATTGGAAACCGCCTTTGGTCTCGGTGAGTGTGATCGCGGGCGACTCGGCTTGATTGGGATCGCCGAGGATGCCGGCGTGAACCCACGGAAAGTGGGAGTAGTCGGCAAGGTTCTCGATCATACGCGCAGCGTTGGCGCGCCACTGGCCTTCCGAAGTGTAGGGCGCCCAGTTAAAGCTCGGATCGCCGAACTCGGGTGGAAAGTCGGGAATATCCTGACGGGGTTCATCGAGACAAACCCAGACCAAACCGTAGCGCTCTTGGACGCGAAACGCTTTTGCGCACGCTTTGGCGGGTATCTCGCGATCCGGCGGCAACGACGGAATGCGCGTGCAGCGGCCGTCTGCGGCGTAGTTCCAACCGTGATAGGCACACACAAGATGCTCGCCGCTCAGCCAACCGAGCGAAAGCGCCGCGCCGCGGTGGAGGCACAGGTCGTAGAAGGCCGCCAATTTGCCATTGGCGCGCCAGATCACCAAAGGTTGATCGAGCAGCTTGACTGGCACGGGTTTGTCGGTGACTGCTTTCGACCATAAAACCGGATGCCAGTAGTACCAAAGGGCGTTCATAGGATCACTCCTGAAACGATACTTTTCGGACGACACGCGACGACGTAACAACGTCGCGAGTCAATTCCGCTTGAAAAATCATCCTTCGCGCTATCCGGATGAGCTTCACCGTCACTTTATATTAGCTGACGACGGCGAAACGCAAGCGGCCAACGCACAGGGATGGAAATGATCGACGAGCAAAGAAAGGGGTCAAATCCGCTAGAGGGTTATGTCAAGGCCAGTGTCGGGTGAAAAGCACCCAGCTAAAATTTCCGAGTTCAAGGTTCAAGGAATAAAGAACCTACACTGATTTAGGAAGAAATTAGCCGGTATCTCCTTGCTTACTCAACCGAAAAGCCTTAGCATTGTTTGGTGATCTTTCCGCGCGTTTCCCAAACGCGATCAGATTAAGCAGGACAATTTAACGAGGAGGGTTCAAATGTACAGGATTTTGTGCGACAGATCGCCGGCTCGCGAGCTCGGCTCGGGCCTGACGTGGCTTAAGAAGGACGGCCGGATAGTAGAGTTCTCCACAATGGAAGAAGCCGGAGCGAAAGCAAAGGAGTTGAATGAGGGTGTCACCGTGGCCAAAGTAAAGTACACGGCGAAGGCATATGACGTGGGAGGAGACGAGTAATCTATTAAGGCAAATTTATCCGAACTGCTACGAGTCGCGGCACCTCCGCAAACAATGGCTCACGGAGCATCGCTATCGTCGGCGGCAAAATCCACGGTCCTGTTACCTTCGTCTTCCCTGCGAGGGTCTAAAGAAGGACGGCTTGTATTCATCCTTCGCCGCACCGGCCTTTTTCAGCATCCTCGCAACTTTTCTCCCCATGACGTCTACGACATAGTTGGATAGCAAATGGTCGCGGGTGCTCTTGATCTTTTGCCGGACCGCATTCTTGCGCACGGCATTCTGTCCGGCCATTCGCAAATCGTCAGTCAGTATGGAAACGATTCCTTCCCGCCCGCGTGATGACAGCCGAAGAGAGAACCTCCCTTCTTGAGTCTGGTCCACTAAGCTGTACTCAAGCTTTTTGTCTATGCTGCGGATAATACCTCTTAATACCTCTGCGGTCTGTTTAACCACTTCACGTTCAGTCATGGGAACCTCCTCTGTTTGCGGCTCAATAAAAGCCTCCAAGGTTACCGAATGTCCTCGGAGCCTGACTAACTTGGAGCAAGAACAACTCTGTTACGGCGCGCCTAACAGAGAGTCAACGCTTAGAATCGCGGAAGTAATAAACCCTACTCCCGGCGAATCGGCACAAGCCGACTCGTTTTGTGCGAGAAAAGATGGGCAACCCGACCTATTGCCCCCAGGTGATTAGCTACAAAACGGAACGACTACCAGCGATTACGTCCGCCGTCGCGGCCTCCGCCACCGCCGTCACGCCGCGCCATAGGCTTGGCTTCATTCACGGTCAGGGTGCGCCCGTCGAGCTGCGTGCCGTTCAGCGACTCGATGGCCTTTTGGGCCTCCTTACTCGAGCTCATCTCCACGAAGCCGAAGCCCCGCGACTGTCCCGTAAACTTATCCGAGATCACGTTGGCCGATTCGACGGTCCCGTGCAATGAAAAGATTTCCTGCAGTCGCCCTTCGGTTACTGAATAAGGCAGACCGCCAACATATAATTTATTACCCATGTTCTCCTCCTATGAGAGAATGTTTGTGTCGTTGACCCTGAGAATTAGACTGCTAATGGGGCAGAACATGGGAACTCAATTACTGCAACCACGCTCTGATCGGATTGTCCTTTAGAGATCGTTTCGCAAGGAGAGACGATTTGGAGGCCTTCAACGCTTGTGTCTTCCTCTTTCAGAAGGCCTTATACTGAAGTAGGAATTATACTGTATGTGTTAATAGAGATGCTGTCAACGGCTAGTGCGATTTTTGTTCTTGCGTGATTCCGTGGCACCCTGCTGAGTGGAGAGAAGTGGACAGAGGTGACTGAACAGGCTAAACGACTCACGGGACTTCGAAAAAAATCTGCTTTCCTCATTCGCCACCCGTCACCTCTTGGTCTATACTCATTTGGATGAAGCACGTGGTTGATCCCGAAGGCCGGCGGTTGCCGATCAAACTGGATACGACTTCGAACGGGGAATTCGCGCCCGTTGCGCTCTCGCCGGCCAACCGCGCCGGCAACCGCTTGGCGCAGGAGGCGGCAAGCCAAAACGCGAAGCGACTGGGCCTTAGCCGCCGTGATTTCCTGATTTCGGCTTGCGGCGCGGCGAGCGCGTTGCTCGCTTTCAATGCGGCCAACGCCGCAGCCAGCAAGCGCGGCGGCTTCTTCGAGCTCGAACCTGAAGCCGCCCTGGAGTCCCAGCTCGCACAGGCGCGAGTCGGCGGCAAGGGTGAGTTTATCTTCGACGTGCAAGGGCACTTCGTCGATCCAACCGGTGCGTGGGTGAAGACGGCGCCCGCCGATGCTTTCAAGTGGTCGCCCAAAGCGGCTTGCGGGCTAGCCGCCAAGCCCGGCGCGCGCAGTTACCTCAACTGCCTGGGACCCGAGGAATTCGTGAAGGACGTGTTTCTCGACAGCGATACCGACATGATGGTGCTGTCGTTTGTGCCCTCGCGCCGTGATTCCGAGCCGCTCACGATCCAGGCGGCCGATGCGGTGCGCCGCATCGTCGACCGCATGGAAGGCACACATCGCCTGCTGCTCCACGGCCGCGTCAACCCGAATCAGCCCGGCGATCTCGAGGCCATGGATGAGCTGAAAGAGCGCTGGAAGGTGTGCGCGTGGAAGACCTACACCCAGTGGGGCGTGGATGGCAATGGCTTTTTCCTGTCGGACGACGTCGGCACGCGCTTCATCGAGAGGGCGCGCGCGCTCGGCGTGAAAGTGATCTGCGTGCACAAAGGACTGCCCTTCGGCAAACAGTCCTACGAGCACAGCCAGTGCAGCGATATCGGCGTCGTGGCGAAGCGCTTCCCGGATGTGAGCTTTCTCATCTATCACTCGGGTTTCGTCACCGGCGTCCCCGAGCGCGCGTACACCGGGCGGGGCGCCGGCGACGGTATCGACACCCTCATCCGCTCACTGGTGGAGAACGGCGTCAAACCCGACAGCAACGTGTACGCCGAGCTCGGCAGCACCTGGCGCTTCCTCATGCGCGACCCCGACGGCGCGGCGCATGCGCTGGGCAAGCTCATCAAGTACTGCGGCGAGAACAATGTGCTCTGGGGCACCGACTCCATCTGGTACGGCTCGCCACAGGACCAGATCCAGGCGTTTCGCACTTTTCAGATCTCCCCCGAACTGCGCGCGCGGCACGGCTACCCCGAGATCACCCCGGCGCTGCGCGCTAAAATCTTCGGCCTGAACGCGGCCCGGGTCTACGCGATCAGCGCCGACGAGGTGAAAAAGCACACCCGAGCCGACGCCGTCGCCCGCGAGCGTATCGCCTACCGGGAGCACCCGGAACCACACTATCTCACTTTCGGGCCCAAGACCCGGCGCGAATTCCTGAATCTGCTCGGCTGGAACGGCGGATCGCGTGCTTAACAGGCTGCTGAAAAAGACTCATAGGCTTCGTTGCGCTCAATCGCCTCGCTCCAACGTACCCGGTAAGTACGCCTCCGCTCGTCGATTTTCGCGCGCCTCGCTTCTGAGATCTTTTTGAGCAGCCTGAATTTGCTTGACTGCGTGATAGCGTAAGACGCAAGTTCAACGTTGGGGTTCAAGGTTCAACTCTGATCAGGTCAAAGGTTTCTCGTCTTTCCAAGCCTGCACCATATCGATCGGGCTAGTTCTCGCTGTCCTGACCCTAATCCGTTACTTGTACAGTCCGTCGATAAAGCCGCTCTTGTCGAGTTTTTCGATAATGCTCGCGTCCGTTACGTCCTCATATTTAAGCCCCGCGGCCTTGGGCACCGACTTGGCGACTTCGGTGATGATATTATTTATTCCCTCGCGGTTGGGATAGGGTTTTTTGAGCACGTAATATTTGACCAAATCTTCGTAAGCAACCGCCGCCTCCTGAGGCGTCTTGAATCCCAGCTGCGCCGTGAGAACTTCCACGACGCGCGGGCGGCGCGCGGAGTTGAGGATATAGGCGTTGGCTTCCAGCAGCGCCTGGGCCACGCGCTCGATCAAATCGCGCTTGGTCTGCATGCTCTTCGCTGTGGTGATCACCGACGCGGTCTCCCATGAGATATTCAGCGTGCGCAGATCCGCCAGCATATTGAAACCCAACTGGTCCAGCTTGATACGATATTCCGGAGATATGACCGTGGCGGCGATGGCTCCTCCGCTGAGCCCGGCGATCCTTTCGGGCTCCTGGCCGGCCGCGACGATCGTGATCTGATCTTTGTCGACATCCAATCCGAAACGTTTGAGCCCTACCACTAACGCAAGCCGCGAAGCTGACAGTCCGAGCCCGGAGGAACCGACCCGCTTGCCCTTGAGGTCAGCGATCGTCTTAATTCCCGGCCCGCCCACGATCAGAAACGGCAGGGTCGGCGTGCCCGCGAAAATGTCAACCACCGGAACGCCGCCCGCGGTTGCCACGATACAAGAGATCGGGTCGTCCAGCGAAACATCGACGCCGCCGCTGACCATCATCTGCGCTCCTTGAGTCCCCCCGCTGATGTTGGTGACTTTGACCTCCACTCCCTGTTTTTTGAAGAACCCCTCATCCTCGGCGATCCACAGCGGCGCGAGACGCGCATTGCGAAAGGTCACTCCGAAGTTCACCGGAATACCCTGCGCGAACCCGTCCGTGGCCCGCGGCAAGAGCAAAAACATTACTGTCCCAACAAACAGCTTCAACCCTTTACCGGCAAGCTTCATAGAAGTCTCCCCTATTCTTCCATTTTGTTTGCGTTGTCACATTGAGCTAGCGCCGATCTCACGAACAGCGAGTAAGCCACAACCGGGCTTTGCGCGCTAACCCAAGCGTCTCCTAAGATAAAATATCTGCAATGAATCGATGCTTCTCGGTTCAATCTTTCAGTTGCTGCGCCAAGAATGAACCGGCTGCCAGCCGAGCACTCTTTTTGCGCGGGCGTTGGAGTAGGATCCCTTGCCGCCTGTCAGGCTGCGCGCTTTGTCGCCGATGCTCGGCATGACACGCGGATAAAGATCACAGAGCGGTTCGGCTACCGTGCTATCGTCGGCGACGACGAACAGGACAGTACCGCCTGGGATGGAGCGCTCGACTGCCAGTCGAAAGGCGGCGGCCAAGTCGCGGGCATCGATGTAACTGTACGCGTGGAATCCCGCGGGGCGGCGGCCCCCGTCTTTTTTTATTTGTTCGAGCTCTTCCGGACTTATAACACCGCTTGGCCGCAGCATCACGGTTTCTAAACCCTTGCCGGTGTACGAACGGGCGATCGTCTCGCCGATCTCTTTTGAGAGGCCATAGACATCTTCAGGCCGCAGCGGATGATCTTCATCGATAGGAAGATAGTCAGGCACGAAGCGGTCGCCATAGCTCCAGCCCACGATGGCGTTGCTGCTTGCAGAAACGACCCGCTTGATGCCGAGGCGGAAGGCGGCATGGTGGACGTTAAAGGTCCCGACCACGTTGGTTTGATAGGTCACGCTGGTAGTGGCGATGTTAGGATT
>DASXSW010000529.1:0-3667 GCA_036505755.1 Binatia bacterium
CCGATGGTCCTCGTTTCCAAGCAATCGTAGCCGAGTAGGGGCGACCGGCCGGTCGCCCCTACCTTTGCGTTCTTTGCGGCTACTTCCCTTTCCCTCCGAGAATCATTGTTCGATGAGGAATCCCGGCTTCGTAGAAAATTCGACCGACGCAGCGAAAGCCAATGGTTTCATAAAAGCCAATGACCGGCACTTGGGCGTGCAGATATATCTCTTCCGCGCCCAATCTCCTGGCCGTCGCAACGGCTCGCGTCAATAATTTTCTTCCCACGCCTTTGCGTCGGTGACTTTTCAGCACCGCCATGCGCCCGATCTTCGCGTTGCCGTGACGCATAACCACTCGTGCTGTTCCGATCGCTTTTCCAGATTCACTAGCTAAGAAATGAATCGCACGCTTATCGTCACGATCCAGCTCAATTTCCGCTGGCACGCCCTGCTCCTTCACAAACACACGGATGCGTATGGCAAAGGCTTTTTCTAGATCGCGCCTGGCTGAAATTTTCTCTACCCGAACAGACGAGCCTGTCCTTTTTTCGTGGAGAGATTTCAAATAATCACCGCTCACGTTTTTACTTACAGGTGAGGACGTGTGCTCAGTAGCCGGCCGCTCTGATACGGAATCGTGCATCCCATGGCCAGCATGGCTTGCCAGGCCCACGCTTGCGTTTCGTCACCTGGCTTACCTCGGTGCTTTTCGATTCATTCGAGCACCGATACCGGGCGTTACTTGTTGCACGGCATGTACAGGCCATCGACATCTGGATACTCACGCAAGAGAGAAGTCCCCAAGTTATATCCAACTCGACAGCTGAGGTCGGAACGATGGAAGTAAACACCCTCGTAACGGCGGCCTGGCTTTGCTACGATTACCCGCGATGAAATCCATTCGCAAGGCTCTCACCATTGCAGGCTCTGATTCCGGCGCTGGCGCGGGCATCCAGGCTGACCTCAAGACTTTTGCGGCCCTGGGTGTCTACGGCACGTCGGCGATTACTGCGATCACGGCGCAGAACACGGTCGGCGTAACGCAGGTCCTGGCATTGGGCCCGAGTCTTGTCGGCGCTCAGATCGATGCCGTGATCGACGATATTGGCGCGCATTCGGTAAAGACGGGCATGCTGGCCAATACGGCCATCATTGACACCGTCGTAAAAAAAATCCGCGGGCATCGTCTGAAAAATCTGGTTGTCGATCCAGTGATGGTAGCCACCTCCGGTGATCTGTTGATTGAGCAAGAAGCCGTCGCCGCGCTGCTGTCTGGTCTGATTCCTTTAGCGGCGGTGGTAACGCCGAACATTCCCGAGGCTGAAGAGCTCACAGGCATGGAGCTACGCACGTCCGAGGACATCACAGAGGCCGCCAGGCGAATTGTCAAGTTGGGGGCGAAAAGCGTCGTGATTAAAGGCGGTCATCGCAAAGGTCCCGCTGTCGATCTGTTTTACGACGGAAAAACATTTTCGGCGCTGGTCGCGCCGCGCATTCGCACTAAGAACACGCACGGGACCGGCTGTACCTTTTCTGCGGCGATTGCTGCCCATCTGGCGAAAGGCGAATCGGTCGAACGAGCCGTCGCCCTTGCCAAGAAATACATCACAGAGACAATCCGAAAAGGTTTTGCGGTCGGTGCGGGTCACAGCCCCGTGCATCACTTTCATCGTTTTTGGAAATAGCAAGGTTTGTCGCAGCGCAACTGCTACGAGGACTGATGGCGGAGAGAGAGATTGGATTCGCGAAGGACAATGCGGGAGCCTAGACAAACTGACTTACCGCCGCGTCTCCATCTCAGCAACGATCGCGCGCGCAGCGCCGACCGGATCTTTAGCTTCCAGAATTGGCCGGCCAACGACTATATAGTCGACGCCGGCACGCACAGCATCCGCGGCAGTCATCACGCGCAGCTGATCGTTCCGGTTCGCTGCCGTGGATCGTATACCGGGGGTGACAATAACGAAACGGCGGCCGCAGGCTTCGCGGATATCGGCAACTTCATGGGGCGAGGCGACGACGCCGTCCATTCCGGCTTGCTTGGTGAGCAGCGCCAAACGGACTACTTGATCGGCAACCTTAGCTTCGACACCGACTCGCGTGAGATCGTCTTGATTCAGGCTCGTCAACACGGTCACCGCCAACATGATCGGCCTGCGACGCTGCTCTTGCCGACAAACACGCCGCACTTCTTTCACCGTCGTGCGCATCATCTCAAGGCTTCCTGAGGCGTGGACATTGAACATTTTGACGCCGAACCGAGTCGCTTCGATGGCCGCCTTGGCGACGGTGCTGGGAATGTCGTGAAATTTGAGATCGAGAAAAATTTCGCCGCCGAGCTCCTGAATCAAACGCACCGCCTGGGGACCGGCATGCGTAAATAACTGCTTGCCGATTTTAAACATACCCACTTCGCCGGCGAGAACCCGTACCAACTCTTTGGCCTGCTCCAGATCGTCGACGTCGAGCGCGACGATCAAACGCTCGTGCATGGACCCGCGTTTACGAACCAGCTCGAGCGTGGAAGCCATCGTTTATGCCTGCAGTGCTTGCGTCAGGATCGTGTGAAGTTTCTTTGCGCTATCAGCGAGGGGAATTTCGTCAGTCTTACCGTCGTGGCGCCAGCGCAGTTCGATACAACCCTTTTCCAAACCCTTGGCACCGATCGTTACGCGTAAGGGGATCCCCACCAGGTCGGCGTCTTTGAATTTCACTCCCGGCCGTTCGTCGCGGTCGTCGAGCAGCACTTCGACGCCTTGTTGTTGCAATTCTTGATAGAGCTTATCGGCCGCTTCACGAATGACTTTGTCTTTGTAGTTGATCGGCAGCAGCAGGACATGAAAGGGCGCGATAGAAAACGGCCAGATGATGCCATTGACGTCGTGATTCTGTTCGATGGCGGCGGCGACCAAACGGCTGATGCCAATGCCGTAACAACCCATCTGGATGGGCCGTTCGCGCCCCTCGGCATCGAGATAGGTCGCCCCCATCGTTTCACTGTATTTAGTACCAAGATAGAACACTTGGCCTACTTCGATGCCCCGGTGGGCTTCTAGTAATCCGCGCTCGCAGCGCGGACAAGCATCGCCGGCTATCGCAAGTCGCAGATCGGCAAAAACCGATGGAGTGAAATCGCGCTCTTGATCGACGTGTATGAAGTGGGCGTCGACTTCATTGGCGCCGGTGACGGCGTCGCGCATGCCCTGGACGGATAGATCGGCCACCGTGCGCAGCTTCGACCCGATCGGTCCGAGAAACCCGGGCACAACACCGGCCACCGAGGGCACCGCCGCTTCATCGGCTAAGGTAAGGTCTTTATATTCTAACACGGTACGAAGCTTAAGCTCATTGATCTCGTGATCGCCTCGTACCAGCGCCGCGACGAGCTCACCACCTTCGGTTTTATAGAGGAGCGTCTTGATGAATTTATCCGCGGGAAGTTTGAGAAACTCCGCGACATCGGGAACGCTTTTCTTTTCCGGCGTCGGAACCTTTTCCAATGGCAGCGACTCCTGGGCGACGTCACGTCCGCCGGATCGCCGCTCCTTTACCTCGGCCTTCTCGATATTCGCGGCATAGTCGCAGCTGTTGCAACTGACAATCGCATCCTCGCCGGACTCCGCCAGCACTTGAAATTCATGCGATAGGCTTCCGCCGATGGCGCCGGTGTCGGCTTCGACGGGCC
>DASXSW010000530.1:0-6204 GCA_036505755.1 Binatia bacterium
CTATCATTGATCGGATTGACGAACGCTTGGAATCGCGCTAGCGATAAGATCCAGAATACAGTGCTGAAAGGAGACTGAATTATGGCTCTTAGATTAGGTGACGTGGCCCCAGATTTTTCTGCTGACACCAGTGAAGGCAAGATCAATTTTCACGAGTGGATCGGCAACGGCTGGGCGATTCTGTTCTCGCATCCGAAGGACTTTACACCCGTCTGTACCACCGAGCTCGGCTATATGGCTGGCCTCAAGCCCGAGTTCGAAAAGCGCAACTGCAAGATCATCGGGTTGAGCGCCGATCCGGTAACCGACCACAAGGCGTGGGCCAAGGACATCCAGGAGACGCAGGGGCATGCGCCGAACTACCCGATCATCGGCGACGCGGAGTTGACGGTGGCCAAGCTCTACGACATGCTGCCGGCCAACGAGACCCCCGGCAAACGCACCGCAGTGGACAATCAGACGGTCCGCTCGGTGTTCCTGATTGGGCCGGACAAGAAGGTAAAAGCCATGCTCGTGTATCCAATGAGCACCGGCCGCAATTTCGACGAGGTGCTGCGGCTGCTCGATTCGTTGCAGCTGACCGCGAAGCACACTGTGGCGACGCCGGTCAATTGGAAGCCGGGCCAGGACGTCATTATCCCCACATCGGTCTCCGACGAGGACGCGAAGAAGAAGTACCCGCAGGGTTACAAGACACTCAAGCCGTACCTACGGGTCGTTTCGCAGCCGAAGTAGTCGCTTTGCGCTTTTTGGGTAACAATCGAACAAGCGAGTGTTGGCCGGCAATCCTGCCGGCGCACTCGCCTGTGCGCGTAATTTGCCCTTTCTAACTATAAGCATCCCGTATTTTTAGATTGACTCTCGCGGGTTAGTCACGTTATGTTTGCGCGCCTCTTGCGCCAGCATGACTAGCAGGTTTTGGGAAACGGGAGCAACCGCGTATGCTGATTGATCGCTTCGCAAGCATCATCGCCGCCATTTTAGGCTTGACGGGAGTGATGTTCGTACTGAAGGGTGTTTCTCGCCTTTCGCCGGACTTGATTGCTAAGGTGTCACAGACTTATCTCGATTTTAACATTACCCAAATCCAGAACTTAGCGTCGCAGAAAGCCGATTTTGTGACAGGCGCCGTGCTCGTTTTGATCGCGTGTTTAGTGCAGACGGGTGCATTGCTCTTTATTCGCGCGCCATTTTCGATCTTTGAAGACTACTGGCAGGCCGCCGGCTTGGCAGTTGCCACAAGCGCATTAATTGTGATCGTCTTCTTCGGGGTGAACCGAGGAATGTCCAAGCACTATCAAGAACGCGCTAAATTCAGCCTTGCAAAATCGTATCTTCAGGCCGTGCTGAAACAAGATCCTATCTTGTCGCAACATTTGAAAACTACCGAAGACGTGGCATCGTCATTGTTTGGTATTGAAAAAGAACCGGATGAGAGCGGCAAAGAGTTCCTGAGCAGATTGGCAAAAAGGTTTGAAATTTCTCTTCCGAGAGAATTGCATTTGGAAGAGGAACAGTCTCCAGGCTAACTCTTTCACTTAGCGCAGTGCGAACGGACGACAACGGCAATCCCTCATGAATTTCCACGGCATTTCAGCCGGTCGAAGCATCACAACTGCTAATCCAATATCCCAACGAGTGGTGTCCGGAGGAGGACCGGTGCAGCCGTAAAGGCATGGCGCGATTTCTGGGCGTGCAGTATTCGACCGTGACTCGTATTCTTTCGGCGGCGACGTTGCTTCGGTCAAATCCCCAGATGTTGATGCTGCAGCTCCGGTTTCTGACGCAATTCGCTACTTGTGCCTTCGAAGACGACGCGGCCTTTGACGAGTATGACGTTTCGATCAGTGAGCGCCGAAACAGCGTCGAAGTTTTTGTCGACGATGATTGCCGCGACGCCGGATTCTCGAATGGTTCGGATGATCCGCCAAATTTCTTGGGCAATGAGCGGCGCGAGTCCCTCAGTGGCTTCATCAAGGATCAGCAACGCCGGGTTAGTCATGAGCGCTCGTCCGATAGAGAGCATTTGCTGTTCGCCGCCGGAGAGTTGCTGTCCACCATGGGAAAGGCGTTCAGCAAGTCTTGGAAACGTTTTCAGGACACGCTGGTAATCCCAATCGCGCTGTCCGTTCAGGCCGGCGCGAGCCGCCATGGTGAGATTTTCCTTGACTGTTAGGTTCGGAAAGATACCGCGTCCTTCGGGAACGTAGGCGATGCCTTGGCGCGCGATTAGATGAGCAGCGGCGCGTGTCATGATGCGCCCGTTGATTTTGACTTCACCGCGACGAGGCGGGACATGACCCACTAGCGAACGAATGAGAGTAGTCTTGCCCATTCCGTTGCGGCCCATCAAACCTACAGTTTCGCCGACGCTTATGGAAAAGTCGATGCCATGCAAGATATGGCTCGCGCCATAGTAGGTATGAAGCTCGCGAGCGTCGATGATCGGTGTGCTATTCATTGCATCACGCTTTATCCGTAGCGCCGAGATAGGCAGTCTGTACCTCGCGATTGGCGCGAATCTCTGCCGGTGTGCCCGATGCCAGAACTTTTCCGTCGACCATGACCGTGAGGACCTTTGCCAGTTGGAAGACGGCATCCATGTCGTGCTCTATCAACAGTATGGCGTGGCTTGCCGTAAGCCGGCCGATCAAATTCACCATTCTGAGGGATTCTTCGGCGCCCATGCCGGCGAGTGGCTCATCGAGCAGCAACAGCTGCGGTTCGGTGGCAAGGCACATGGCGATTTCCAGCTGGCGTTGCTCGCCGTGGCTAAGTGCGAACGCCAATTCATTGGCCCGCTCAGCCAAGCCGGCCGCGTCGAGCGCCCCGCGCGCCTGTTTCATGACGTTATCGTAAGAGAGAGCGTCGCGGAACCAATGCAACGTTCGCGGCTCGCGTGCTTGCGCGGCGAGGCGGCAATTCTCCAATGCGCTGAACCCAGGAAAGATGTTGGTTTTTTGATAGCTGCGGCCAATACCCAGGCGCGACCGCTGCTCCGGTGTGAGAGTCGAAATCTCGCTGCTGTGAAAAAGAATGGTGCCCGAGCTGGCAGTCAGATCGCCTGAAAGCAAGTTGACCAGGGTTGTCTTGCCGGCGCCATTGGGGCCGATCACGGCATGCAACTCGTCTGCTCTAACTTCGAGCGATACATGGTCGACGGCGGCGACGCCGCCGAAATTTTTGCACAGCTCACGCACTTCTAGAATCGCGGTCATATGGCGTGGTCGCGATCCCCATTCCGATGAGTGTACGAAAAGCGGCGCAAAGCAACGTCGATAAAACCGGCGATGCCGTGCGGCAAAACGAGCACGATGACGACAATCAAGCTGCCCATGGCGAGCTGCCAATGCTTTGAATACGCGCCGAGCAGCGCCGGAGCGGATACGACTTCCTGAATCAACACATACGAAAGCGCGCCAAGCACCGCACCGTGGAGGCGGCCCATGCCGCCAAGAATGACCATCATCAGGACGATGCCGGATTGATGCCACGCCAAAATATCCGGATTGACAAATCCGAATTGACAGGCCGCAAGATACCCGGCCAACCCCGCCAGTGTTCCGGCAAGCACGAAGGCAGCGAGCTTGTATATGAAAACTGGATGACCGATGGAGCGCATACGCTGTTCGTTTACCCGAATGCCGGCCAACGCGCGGCCGAATGGAGCATGGAGCAGCCGATCGAGAAATCCGTAAACAACGACGAGAAGAATAAGTGCCAGATAGTAAAACTGCGCCGGACTTTCGAGATCGAGAGGTTTGAAGCCGGCGACGCTAAGCTCCGGGCGCACGTAGATATAGATGCCGTCGGAGCCTCCGCCGAGCTTGGTGTCATGAAAGATCGAGTAGATCATCTGCGCAAAGGCAAGTGTTACCATGATGAAGTAGACGCCGGCGGTACGAACGACCAAGAAGCCGACGACGAACGCGGCGGTCGCGGCGGCGGCGAGGGCGAAGGGCAGGGTAAGCCAGAGGTTGGCCGCCTCGTACTTTGGCGAGATGAGTGCCAGGGCGTAGGCCGCGATGCCGAAATACGCGGCGTGTCCGAGACTTACCAATCCAGTGTGGCCAACCAAGAGGTCCAAGCTCAATGCGAAGATCGCCATGATCAAGATTTTCGCGCCTAACTGGACGTAATATGTCGCGCCGAAGAGGGGAAAGAGGGCAAGCAACAGTGCGATCACAATCAGGAGGGCGCGCGGGAGGGTGATATGGGTCACGTCGATGTTACGCTTTATTCGCGATGCCCTGGGGGCGCCACAAAAGAATCACTGCCATGACCAGGTAGACCGCGACGCCGGAGTATTCCGCCGCGACCACTTTGCCGAGGGTATCTGCGAGACCGATGGCCAAAGATGCGATCATCGCGCCGTTGATCGAACCGATTCCGCCGATAACCACGACGACAAAACAAATGATCAATATCTGATTGCCCATGCCGGGGAATACCGACGAAATCGGCGCGGCGATGGTGCCGGTGAAAGCGGCGAGCGCCATGCCAAAGGCGAACACCAACGCGAACAGCACGGGAATATTGACTCCGAGCGAGGCAGCCATCTCGCGGTTGCTATTGCCGGCGCGAATCATCATGCCGACGCGGGTACGATGGATTACGAAATAGAGCAAGCCTGCGATCCCGAGGCAAACGGCGGTAACGAACAAACGATAGACCGGGTAGGAAAGCGTCTCTGTGAGGGGAATGGAAAAATCGAGCAGCGCGGGCACGGCCACGCCGTGGACTTCGTCGCCGAAGAGAATACTGCGCAGCTCCTCGAAAACCAAAATCAAGCCGAAAGTGAGCAGTACCTGATAAAGATGATCACGTCGGTATAGTCGACTGATGATCGTTGTCTCCAGCAAAAGACCGATGCCGAAGGCGATCACGATGCCGATGGGAATTCCCAACCAAAGGCTGCCGGTGAGCTTGGCGAGCCAGTAGGCAAGATAGGCGCCGACCATGTAGAAACTGCCGTGTGCAAGATTGATGACTCCCATGATGCCGAAGATCAGGGTCAAACCGCTCGACAGTAGAAATAGCAGCAAGCCGTACTGGACGGCGTTCAGCAACTGAATGAGATAGAACATGAAAACCTTTGTTCCAGTAGTTCCAATCGTTCCAGACGTTTCGGACGAGAAACTGCGTCGGTACCTTAGTCAACTCCGACCGAATTAAACGATTGGAACCATTTGAACGATTGAAACGTTTGGAACGCGGCGTCCGCGCCGCTACATTTTGCATCCTCGCGCCGGATCGGCGAGCGCTTTGTGAGCGACGTTGACGAAGCGGTTTTCGCGGCCGACCACTTTGCGCAAATAAATATCTTGAATTGGGTTGTGCGCTTTCGACATCGTCCAAGATCCGCGTGGACTATCGATCTTGGCCTTCTCCATTGCGGCGATCACTTCTTTGCGCTTTGTGATATCGCCTTTCACCGCGTCGAGGCCAGCGGCGAGCAACAAGCCGGCATCGTAGCCTTGGACGGCGTAGACGTCAGGAGCGAACGTGTAAGCTTTAGAGTAGGCGCTGCGGAACTCACGGTCGCGTTTTGTGTTCAATCCATCGGCGTAGTGAAGGGTGGTCTCGAGTCCCTGCGCCACCTGTTCAGTAGCATCGAGCACGCCGTCGGTGAGAAAGCCGGAGCCAAACAGCGGGATGCTTTTTCTCAACCCCGCCGCCGCGTAATCTCTGATAAACTTCGCCGCGCCACCGCCGGCGAAGAACACAAATACGGCGTCAGGCTTGAGCGAGGCGATCTCAGTGAGCAGCGCTTGGAATTCCACATTGGGGAAGGGAATCCACAAGCCACGCACCGATTTGCCACCGGCCTTGATAAATCCTTCGGTGAAACCGGCAACCGCTTCTTCGCCGGCGCCGTATTTCCAGGCGAGCGACACGACGTTTCGCACGCCGCGATCGGCGAGCACTTTGCCCATCGGGTAGGACGGCTGCCAGTTGGAAAACGAAGTGCGAAAAATGTTCGGCGCGCAAAGCGCTCCCGTGGCGGCATCGAGACCGGCGTTAGGGATAATCAGCAGCGTATTGTTCTCTTTCGCGATCTTAACCATCCCCATTTGTACACCGCTATGCACGGTGCCGACGAGCACGTCGACCTTGTCGCGCTGTACCAGCTTGTTGGTATTTTCCGGCGCCTTGGCGGGCTCGGCTTCGTCGTCTACGGTGAAGTACTCCAACTCGCGTCCA
>DASXSW010000531.1:0-5569 GCA_036505755.1 Binatia bacterium
CGCCACTTCCGTCCACAAAAGCCAAGGCAGCGAGTACCCGGTGGTCGTCATCCCGCTGCACATGTCGCACTATTTGCTGCTCCACCGAAGCATCCTTTACACCGCTGTCACGCGCGGCAAGAAGCTCGTCGTCATCGTCGGTAGCCGCAAGGCCCTGGCCATGGCGATTCGCAATGTTCGCGTCGAGAAGCGAAATACCGGCTTGAGAGAAAAGCTAATGGGGGCTGAGAGAAGGGCGAACGGGCTCGTTTAACTGGCGCGGAACAACTGCCCCAGTTTGTTGTCGGTATGTCTGATGCCCAGGCTCTTTAAGCAGGCCCAGATGGTGGCTTGATTGCTGCTGATGACCGGCTTGGCGAGATCCTTTTCTAAATCGTCTATGGCTTCGATCATGCGTGTGGCGGTACAACTGAGAAAGTAGCCGTCGGCTTCATCGCGGATGTTTTCCTTGACGACCTTTTTCCATTCCTCCGGCGTGACCGAGGAGTAGGCGTGGGTTTCCAGGCCAAGACCCAATTCGTGGAGCACAGAATAGCCGGCTTCGTTGAGATAACTGACCTCGCGCTCGTTGGTCTCTTTGACGTAGGGACTGACGAGCACGAGTTTCTTGATGCCGCAGTGGTTAAACGCCTGAGTGATCGCTTGCGCCGTGGTGAGGGTCGGGCAGCCACTGGCCTTCTCGATGATCTCGACGATGGCAGCCTCGTGGGCCAGACCGTTTTCCATGGAGTTTGCCGTGCAATGAAAAACGATCACCGATGGTTTAACGTCCGAGAGCGCCTCGGCCGCCTCGGTCAAAGGTTTCTTCAACTCACCGAGCGACTTGCGAAACCTTCCGGTCATGCGAAGTCGCGTGACATGAATGCCGACCTGCGGCGGCATATAGGTATTGAACTGCGGTTCGGTCAAACGATTACCGGACGGAATGATCAAGCCGATGCTGATGGGCAAGTTCATAGTCCCGCGCTTCCCAGGTTGTAAAATCTACGCGCGTTGCCGTGCAAGAAGGCGGCTTTGTCCGCCTCGCTGATCTCTTTGTTTTCCAGCAGTTCTTCAATCTCGCGCTTGCAGAATTCATTGTTGACTTCGTGTGGAAAGTCGCTCGAGTAAACCCAGGGTTTGTTGCCGATTCTCCGAATCGCATGAGCGATATCGGGCTCTTCCCCTTCGCAGCCGACGAAAATGCGGCCGGCGTCCACATGGCGGGCGATGTATTCGCTCACTTTCTCCTTGGGCCGAAGTTCGAGGAAGCGTTGACGCGGATCGTGTTGAATATGGGTTTCCCAGGAGCGGTCGAATCGTTCCAGACAGACGAGGAACCAGGCGACGCCGCCCTCTAAGAAACCGAACTTGACGTTGGGAAATTTGTCAAACACGCCGTTAAAAACCATCGCACCGAAAGAAATCATCTGGCCAAACGGATGGCCGAGAGCATGCACCGGCGCATAGGGACTCACGTCGTCCAAGCCTAAGTTCTCGTGGGCACCGCCGTGGACGCCGATGGCGCAGACCAGTTTGTTGGCCTCCTCGTAGATCGGCCAGTACCGCTGATCGCCCAGGTTGGCTTGAATGCCGGTCGATGGCAGCATGGCGCCGCACATGCCGAGCTCTTTGACGATCCGGCGGAGTTCTTTGACTGCCGCATCGGGCTGCTGTAGCGGAATCAAGCCCATGCCTTTGAAGCGCGGGTTGTATTTCATGTAGGTGTTATACAGCCAATCGTTGTAGGCCCGCGCCACGTCGATGGCCCAGTCGCGGCTGACAATCTTGCCGAATGCCAATCCGAGGGTGGTGTAAAGGACGGTGGTTTCGATGCCGACGTCTTGGAGAAAATCGACCCAGCCGGCAGGCCCGACTTTATTGAAAGCGCCCGGCGGGAAGTCGTGCAAGTTGGAGGAGTGCAAATGATCCAGTGGTGGAAACAGATTGAAAAAACTATGGGTCTCGTATTTGTCGTGGTACGCCTGGGGCATGTATTTGATGATCGCCTGGCAATCTTCGATGACGTGGCCGTCACCGTCGATGATCGTGTGACCTTTGAATGACATGGGTAAATCCTCCCAGTTTGTGGCTCTGTTTAGGTCATCAAGCAGAGGCTCCTTTGTCAAGCGATTACTGAAGGTGCGAGTGATACCCGTCTCGGGTCTCGAGTCTCGTCTCCCGCGTTAACCGAAGACCCGAGACTAAGACTCGGAACCGCACCTTTCATGAAGCCGGTCCGCCGAACCATTTCGTCGACAATTGATCGTAGGTGCCGTTCTCTTTAAGTTTTAACAGGGCTTCATTGACCCGCTTGCGCAGCGGGCTCTTGTCCGGAAAGACGATGCCGTAGTTCTCCTTGCGGAAAATGCCGCCGACGGTTTGAACTTTTCCCTTTCCTTCGTGAGATGCGAAATAGAGCAGCACCGGCGCGTCATAGACCACGGCATCGGTCTCACCCGCGATCAGCGCCTGAAAAGCCTCTTCCACTTTTGCGAACTCACCGACCTCGATATTGCGTTGGCGCAGATACTCGGTGGACGTACTTCCTTTAACGCTGGCGACGCGTCTGCCGGGAAGATCATCGGGACCGTTAATATCACCGTGCAATTGTTGCACGGTGAGATTGGAAGTGACGGCGGCTGTGAAGTAAGCGATGAACACGACGCTGGTAAACATCCAAAACACGGCGATCATGCGCGCCAAGGCGCTACGCGGCATCTGGTCGGCTTGAGTGGCGAGAGTCGAAGCCGCCCACCAAGAGGCCTCGAATATGCCCGGGTAGTAGCTTCGATGCGTAAGCATGCCGGTTGGATTGCGCCGTTCGAGCCACCAAACCAAATGAGCGATGAAGATCAGAAAGAAGACTACCCCTAAAACGTAGGGCAAAACTGCGGATGTAAACAAATTGGCGACGATGCCTTTCAACAGCGATCGGTGGGTCGCCTGAATGGGTGTGAGAATCTGCAGTCCGGCTTCGAACATCGGTTGAGAGAAATCCCATTTCAACTCGCGTTCGGCGGTGATGGAGATCGCCGCGATGCCGAGGTTCGTGTCGTGATCATCGACGCTGGCCAGGAGATCCCTGATTGTCGGTTTGACGACGAATTCCGATTGCACGTTCATCTGCCGGGCGATTTCTTGCCAGAGCTCAACACTGAAGCCGGTGAGACGGCCATTTTCTTCGAAGACAAAGGGGCGGATCTGGCGAGTCGCGACGCGGAGGTTTTCTCCTTTCGATTGGGCCAGAGCGGCGCCGGCAACGAGGCAGAGAAAAAGGATGAGTATGGCAGTTTTCATATTCGTTATGGGGAAGATGCCTGGGAAATCGTCGGCACGGGGTGATTTCTGGTCTGCACGTTGCGCTGGGTTCAGTTGCGTGGCAGCAGGGAGAAGTCCACCAGCTTCATCGGATCGTAGTCCGCCGGGATCGGGCGCTCTTGGCGCAGGATATCGAGATAGCCGCGGGCGACCTTGGGATTGAGGCGGCCGTCTTTATTCAGGAGTCTAATGAGAGTCGAGTAGGTATTTTCCGCTTCCGGCTGCTTCACTTTGAATTTGTCGACGATCATCTTGGTGCTCTCGCCGCGATTGGCGCGGAGCCAGGCGAGCGAATCGAATACCGCCGCGACAGTTCGACGCACGGATTCGCGGTTATTTTGGATTTCGGCTTGCGATGTCACCAAGCCGACATAGGGGATATCAGCCAGGTCGCCGAGTTGCGCGAATTTCTTGAATCCCAGCGAGACCGCCTTATCGTCGAACGGCGGCGTTAAAACCGTGCCCGCGACACGGTTGGTTGTCAGCGCGAGAAAACTGTCCGATGTACCGCCGGTGGTGATGGTGCCGACATCCTTCTCGCTGATCTCCGATTTTTTCAAGAACGCTTGAAAGAAATAATACGGTGAAGTGCGAATGCCCGAGAGCGCCACGGTCTTGCCAATTAGGTCTTGAGGTTTGTTGATGTCCTTTTGCGTCACTAACACCCACGGCGACGTATCGCAGAAGTTGATCACGATGACGAGGGGAAGGCCAGCAACTGCCGCTGAAATACCGGCGGATACGGAGGTTAAATAATTGATGTTGCCGGCGATCACGGCCTGGGGCTGAATCGTCGTGCGCATTTGAATGTACTCGGATTCCACTCCGTGTTTCTTCAAAAATCCTTTTTCCTGGGCGACGTAGAAGGGCATGTAAGAGAAGGCCAGAGAAGGAAAGCCGATCCTGATTTTGTACGCGCTCTCCGCTCCCTGGGCGCTGCGCGGGACGAAACCCGTCAACGTGAACAGGAAGACCAAGAAGAAGGTTCCAGGCTTCATGTAGGAAGTCCTTACGCGTTGGCTGCTTTCGATTGGCCTCCATTCCAGGTTTGGCGCGCGACCTTGAGTGCGCTCGGCTGCGGTAAATTTTTCAGCTCAAAAAATTCGATGGCATTTTTGTTCAGCAGCTTTTCCTTTTGCGCAAAGCTCAGGTCTTGGCCGTCGATGATGTCTTTTACCGAGTAGGGGAAGTGACAATCCCAGTGGCAGTAATCGGACGCGTACATCACCGTGTTCTCGCCATTGGCGGCAAACACGCGATCGAGGCCGGTCTCTTCGGACTCGCACGTCAACGTAACTTGTTGGCCGCGAATGATCTCGCTCGGGCGACGCTTGAGCTCCGGCATTTGCGGCGCCAATTTTTCGAGATGCTCGTCGAAGCGCTCCGCCCAAAAGGGCAGCCAGCCGGCGCCGCCTTCCATAAAGCCGACCCGTAGTTTCGGATAGCGATCGAAGACCCCTTCGCCGATCATGTGCATCATCGCGATCATAAGCTCGAATGGAAAAGCGGTCATATGCACGTAGGCATATTTGCGAAAACGTTCGCTGCCCGCGCCCATGACGCCGGAGACGCCGAGAACGCCGTCATGACCGGTTTGCGGATGCACGCTGAGCGGCATGCAGAGCGATTGAGCGCAGTCATAAATCGGATCGAACATCGGGTCGCCCATATTGTTGAGGCCGTAGACATTGGTCGGAAGCATGGCGGTAATTGCGCCGGCCTTCTTGAGATATTCAAGCTCTTTTACGGCGGCGGACGGATCCTGACACGGGATCAAGCCGACGGCAAGCAGGCGCTTTTTGTCGGCTGAACAGTATTCGATGAGCCAATCGTTCACCGCGCGACAAAGTACGGCTGCCAGCTCCTTGTTCATCAAGCCATTGACCGTGAGCGCGATTTGCGTGCCGAAGAGAATCGCCACATCGATGCCTTCCTCGTCCATATCTTTGAGCCGCGCCACAGGATCGACCATCCCCGACCGATAACCGCGGGCTTTTTCCGTCATCGGCCCGGAAACCCCCGGAGCAAGTCCTTGGGACGCGGACCACAGACGCCCTTCCAGTAGAATTCGTGAATTACCTTCGTTGTCTTTCAGTCGGATCGGCGCCTGCGAGCGCCACTTCTCCGGCATCCTGCCGGCGAGATCGACATTGCCTTCGTAAACGTGGCCGTCGGAGTCAATAACTAGGACGTTATCGAAGTTATCCATGGCGTTTTCCTCCGCAAGGTATTCTTTGTTCGATCCATTAATGCTCAGAGGTACCACAGC
>DASXSW010000532.1:0-21915 GCA_036505755.1 Binatia bacterium
TTCATCTCCGGCATCATGACATCGAGCAGAACAAGGTCGAACGGCTTGGCCTTGAGTATTTCCAGGGCAAGCCGCCCGTTCTCGGCGACGGCAGACTTATGGCCATCCGCCTCCAGTAAAGAACACAGCATATCCCGGTTCATTTCGGTGTCATCGACAACTAATACTTTGGCTGGAGCGTTCATGATTGTCTTCACGAGTAAGGAGTGAGGCGTCAGGAGTTAGGAGTTCGGAGAAATAACACTTCACACCTTACCACTTAACCCCTACGATCTGTTCGTGCGTCCTTTGCACTCTGTGAAAGAGGCATAGCTATCAGAGAAACTCTTGAATTTTCGCCAACAGGTCGGCCGGATCGAATGGCTTCGTCACGTAGGCATCGCAACCGGCCTCCAGTGCTTTGACGTCATCCCCGCTCAGCGCATAAGAGGTTACCGCAATGACGGGGATGTGGCGCAGCGCGGGATTCGCCTTGATCCGGCGCGTGGTCTCGTAGCCGTCGATGCCAGGCAGCTGGATGTCCATGAGAATCAAGTCAGGCGGATCCGCCGCCGCCGCTGTCAAGCCTTCTTCTCCCGTGACCGCTTCAGTCAATTCATAACCAAAGCTCGTCAACAGGTCGCGCAACAGCCGCCGGTTTTCTTCGTGGTCTTCGATCGCTAATATCCGCTTGCCAGCCATAGCAATTTACCGTCTACTTTCTCGCGCCAAGGAACTCCTGTCCATAGTCGAAAGACGCGAAGCAATCTCTTTTCGAATTCGGAAATATATCCCGCCCGAACCTTGGCGGCCTTTGCGCCTTTGCGGGAGAATATTCTTATCTGATCGGCAGCGTGAAGGTAAACTTGCTGCCCTTGCCGACTTCGCTCGCCACCCAGATCTTCCCACCATGCAGCTCGACGATCCTTTTGGCGATCGCCAGGCCGAGGCCAGTGCCGCCCTTTCTCTGTGTGATGGAACCCTCGGCCTGGCGGAACTCTTCGAAGATATTTTCCAGATCGGACGCCGGAATGCCGGGGCCGGTATCCGACACCGAGACCGCAAGGCTGCCGTTTGTCGTCCCCGCAGCAATACGAATTTCACCGGCATCGGTGAATTTGATCGCGTTGCCGACCAGATTCAACAGCACTTGCGTGATGCGCCGCTCGTCGCCGGACACAGCCGGCAAGTCCGCGGGCACCGTCACTTTGATCGGAAGCTTTTTCTCTGCCGCGAGAGATTGTGTACCGGCAACGACGGCTTGAATCACGTCTTTGATCGAGTACGGATTGATCGTAAGCGTCAGTTGGCCGGCCTCGATCTTGGAAAAGTCGAGCACGTCGTTGATCAGGCCGAGCAAATGACGGCCGCTCTTGTCGATCCGCTGGTGAACGTCTCTGACTTTTTCCGGCAGCTCGCCGTACACGTTCATTAACAGCATACGCGTGTAGCCCAGCACGGCATTCATCGGCGTGCGCAGCTCATGGCTCATGCTCGCCAAAAACTGCGACTTGTACTTGCTCGCCAACTCTAGTTGGTGCCCTTTTTCCTCGATCTCACGGAACAGCCGCGCATTGTGAATCGCCAATGCGGATTGAATCGCGAAGGTCTGAAGAAGTTGGACGACTTCCGGCGAAAAGCTGCCGGCCTGCTTCCGCCACACCGTCAACGCTCCCATGATGCGCCCCTCTCGGAGTAGCGGAACTGCCAAAACAGATCGGTAGCCCAGCCGTGCAAAGATGGGGCGGACCTTGGTACCAGTGAATTCCTGCTCGTTTAGGATGTCCGGGAGTTGGACTGGCGCTCGCATGGTCGCCGCCCGTCCCGTGGCACCTTGACCGGGGCGGACCGGTGTTGCTTTTAACGCCTCAATGACCTCTGCTTCCATTAGGTGACTGGCCCTAAGATGGAATTCTTCCGCAGCCTCCTCGTATTCGTAAACGACACCACCATCAGTTCGTGAGAGCTGGATCGCATGGCGCACGATCGTGCTTAGGACTGTCTGTAAGTCGAGGGTAGAGCTGACCGCCTGGCTCACGTCGCCCAACGCTCTCAACTCTCCAACCGACTGGGCCAGCTCACGCGTGCGCGCTTCCAGTTCTTGGAACAACCGGACGTTCTCGATGGCAATCACTGCCTGGTCGGCAAAGGTCTTGAGAAGGGCGACTTGCTTTTCCGTGAAGGGACGAACCTCCAAACGGCGAATCATGATAGCGCCGATGGCGATACCCTCTCGCAACAACGGCATAGAAAGAATAGTGCGATGCCCAAAGCGTTTCTGGTAGGTCAACGCTTCCCGAAATTCTGGATCAGAGACCTCCGCGAGATCAGCGATGTGGATGGGCTGACGATCAATCATCGCCCGGCCACTGACCGTGCCACGGCTAAGTGGTATCGTTTCCTCTTTGCTGACCACCGGAATTGGCCCATACGACGCCGCTAGACGATAAACGTCACCTTCACTGCGGAAGATGTGAGCATCGATTGACTCACACAGCCGGGCGGCATTTTCCGCAACCACGTCCAGTACCGGCTGAATATCGGTCGGCGAGCTGGCGATGACGCGCAGAATTTCGCTCGTGGCCGTCTGCTGCTCTAGCGCCTCGGTCAGGTCGCGGTTGCGTTCCTGCAATTCTTTAAACAGCCGGACATTCTCGATGGCGATCACCGCTTGGTCAGCGAAAGTTTCGAGGAGCTTGATCTGCGCCGGAGTGAAGGGGCGCACTTCCATCCGACGCGCGACCAGTGCACCGATGAGGTCCCCCTGCTGACGAAGTGGAACGAATAAAAAAGTGCGCGAGCCGCTGCCGGAACCTACCGCCGGGAAATCGTTTTGCGCGCGGACGTCGGGAATGTGGAGCGTGCCATGCTCGCGTATCCAGCGATAGTGTGGTTCATCAATACTGATCGCGGCACGGAAATTAGCTACAGGCCCAAAATGAGCCCGCAGAATGGAATTGTTGCCTTCGAGCAGTCGCAGCAACACGTCATCGATCCCGCAAACCCGCGCGGCGCTCTCGACGATGGCGTCGAGGACCGGCTGCACGTCCGTCGGTGAGCGGCTAATAATGCCGAGCACTTCGGCCGTTGCTGTCTGATGCTCCAGCGCCTCGCGCAACTCTGCGTTGCGCTCTTGGATCTCCTTGAACAGCCGCACGTTTTCAATCGCAATGACCGATTGGGCGGCGAAGGTCTCTAATAATTTGATCTGTTTTTCTGAGAAAGGGCGAACTTCGGTTCGCCTTATGTCGATGACGCCTATGGGAATCCCCTTTCGGAGCATTGGGGTACTAACCATGGTCCGCACCCCTACCTGGGCGCCCACGCTTTCAGGAAATTCGGCTTTTGTGGCTTCCACGAGATCGTGAACATGTATTGTCTCTCGCTTAAGAATCGCTCGGCCAGAGATACTTGTTGGTCTGTTGGGCCTAAGTTCTGGTGCTGGGAGAGTACCAAAGGATGCTGCTAATCGCGTTCCGTCACCTTCAACGAGGCGAATTTGTGCGTCGGTCGCCTCACACAAGCGAGCCGCACTTGCCGCCACAGCATCTAAGACTGGCAGAATATCGGTGGGAGAGCTTGCAATGACTCCAAGGATTTCACTCGTGGCCGTTTGCTGCTCCAACGCCTCCTTGAGTTCCTGGAACAGCCGCACGTTCTCAATCGCGATCACCGCCTGATCGGCGAAGGTTTCAAGCAGCTTGATCTGCGCCGGGGTGAAGGGGCGCACTTCGGTGCGACGCGCGTTGATTACGCCAATGAGTTCCTCCGGCTGGCAAAGAGGAACGGACAAGTGGGTGCGCCAGCCAACGACGGTACCCAACATTGGGAAATCGTTCTGCGCACGGACATCGGGAACATGGAGCGTGCCGTGCTCGCGCACCCAGCGAACTTGTGGCTCATCAACACTGAATTCGAGGCGTCCAATCGCTATGGGACCAAAATGGGCCCGCACAGTCATAGCGTTGCTCTCCTGGAGGCGCAGCACCACGTCATCAATCCCACAAACTCGCGCGGCGCTTTCGACGATGGCGTCGAGGACCGGCTGCACGTCAGTTGGCGAGCGGCTAATGATGCCGAGGACTTCACTCGTCGCGGTTTGATGCTCCAGGGCCTCCCGCAACTCTGCATTGCGCTCTTCGAGCTCACGGAAGAGGCGCACGTTCTCGATGGCGATCACAGCCTGATCCGCGAAGGTTTTAAGAAGAGAGATTTGCTTATCGGTGAATGGGTTGACTTCGGTTCGACGAATAAAAATAGCCCCGATTGCGACCCCCTCACGCAGCAATGGCGTGGCAAGCGCGCTGCGAATCCCGTGACTTCTGGCGTGCGGTGCCGGAAGGTCGTCGGCTGACTCTGCTGCGAGGTCGTGTATGTGAATAGTTTGCCGGTCAATCATGGCTCGGCCCGGTATAAGACCGCGGTCAATGGGTCTAGGTTGGCCACGCTCGGCAACCGGGATTGACCCGTACACGGCCGCTGGCTGATAGACGTCATTATCCACACGATAGATTACAGCATCAGTCGCATCACAGAGCCTCGCGGCATTTTCCGCCATCGTGTCCAGCACAGGTTGAAGGTCAGTCGGCGAGCTGGCAATTACACGCAATATCTGACTGGTCGCCGTCTGTTGCTCCAACGCCTCGGTCAGATCGCGGTTGCGATCCTGCAATTCCTTGAACAACCGGACATTCTCGATCGCGATCACTGCCTGGTCGGCGAAGGTCTGGAGGAGCCCGATTTGCGCGTCCGTGAACTCGCGCACCTGCATACGGCCGACGGCAATGGCGCCGATCGGCGTGCTCTCGCGAAGCATGGGGACCGCCAACGCGCTTCGAAATCCAGTACCCACAAGCGCGGCAAGATACTCGGCGTCATCTCTTGTGTCGGGAACGTGCAGTGTCCGACGTTCGAGAATCGCACGCGCGACCGGCGTTCCCCGGCCAGGGGACATCGGGTAGAGCTGCTCGAAGGCGTCCCGTTGCTCTTTTGATTGAAGCGTATTCGCCACTATGTGGATCAACTCGCCATCGTAGCGGTATACGGCAGATAGCTCGGCCTCGCACAACCTGGCGGCACTTCCGGAGATCGCCTCGAAAACCGGCTGGACGTCGGTGGGCGAACTGCTGATGGTACGTAGTATCTCGCCGGTCGCAGTCTGCTGCTCCAACGCTTCAGTTAGTTCGCGATTCCTGTCCTGCAGTTCCTTGAATAGCCGCACGTTCTCAAGCGCGATCACCGCTTGGTCGGCGAAGGTCTTGAGGAGATTGATTTGCCTGCCCGAGAAGGGTCGCACCTCCAGTCGGCGTATCAGAATCAATCCGACAGGAGCGCCCTCTCGCAGCAACGGTGCGGCAAGTATAGTGCGAGTTCCATGGCGTTGCTGGAGAGTCTTGGACTCTGGGAATTCGGTTTCGGTTTCTGTTGCAAGGTCATGCACATGAATCGATTGTCGGTCGATGATACATCGGCCATGTACTGTAGCTCGGTTGATGGGTATGTCCGCTCCCCTGCCAATCGTGGGAATGGGCCCATAGGAGGCCTCCATACGGAGAACATTATCGTGAAGGCGATGGATTACGGCGTCATTCGCGTCACACAGCCGCGCGGCGTTTTCTGCGACTACTTCCAGCACCGGCTGTATATTCGTTGGCGAGCTGGCGATCACACCCAAGATTTCACTGGTGGCCGTTTGCTGTTCCAAGGCCTCCTTGAGTTCTTGGAACAACCGCACGTTCTCGATGGCGATGACCGCCTGATCCGCAAAGGTTGTCACCAGCTCAATTTGCTTGTCTGTGAAAGGTCGAACTTCGGTACTTCGGATCAGAATCACGCCAATGAGGGTGCCCTCCCTGAGCATTGGGACTCCGAGGGTCGTTCGTGTACCTCCCAGCCGGTGGGTTTCAGGCAATTGGTATTCAGGATCCTCGAGCACATCCGAGATGTGAACTACCCGGCGCTCAAGCGCGACCCGCGCAGTTGTCGATCCTCGCCCCGGTCGAATCGGGTTTTGTACAAGGAAATCCTTCAATTCGTGGGGCACGTTGTAAGCTACAGCCGGCCGCAGCACTTCCCCATCGACTCGAAAAATTAACCCGGAATTCGCAGCGCATAACCGTGTCGCATTCTCGATGAGTGTTTCCAGCACCGGCTCAAGATCGAAAGTTGAGCGGCTGATGACTTTCAACACTTCGCTCGTCGCGGTCTGCTGCTCAAGCGCCTCGGTAAGATCGCGATTGCGTGCCTGTAATTCCTGAAACAACCGCACGTTTTCGATGGCGATCACGGCTTGGGAAGCAAAGGTCTCGAGCAGTTTTATTTGCTTATCCGTGAAAGGACGGACCTCCATGCGACGGATATGAATCGCTCCGATAGGAATTCCCTCGCGCAGTAAAGGCGTGGCCAGCACCGTCCGAACGCCGATCGTTCTGGCAAAGTGCGCTCGAAGGTCATCCTCTGGCAATGCTGCCAGGTCATCAATGTGAAGGGTTCGCCGGTCAATTGTGGCTCGGCCGGGTATAGAGTCACGGTCTATTGGCACGAATCCCTGAACCCATGTTCCCGGCAACGGCCCATAATTAGCCACTGTTCTGAGCTTGTCGCCATCAATGCGATGAATTACCGCGTCGGTTGCATCGCATAGCCGCGCGGCATTTTCGGCAACCGTGTCCAATACCGGCTGAATGTCTGTTGGTGAGCTAGCGATGACACCCAAGATTTCACTCGTCGCCGTCTGCTGCTCCAGCGCTTCACTGAGTTCTTGGAACAACCGCACGTTCTCGATGGCGATCACGGCTTGATCCGCGAAGGTTTCGAGGAGCTTGATCTGCGCCGGGGTGAAGGGGCGGATTTCGGTGCGACGTGCAACCAGCGTTCCGACAAGTTCCCCCTGTTGACGAAGGGGAACTCCCAAGTAAGCACGCCAGCTGCGAACCATTGGAAAATCATTGTCCGCACGGATGTCGGAAATATGGAGCGTGCCATGTTCGCGTATGCGGCGATGCAACGGCGCATCTATAGTGGTTTCAGGTTGAACAATGGTTATGGAGCCAAAATGAGCCCGTGCAATCATCACGTCCCCGTCGCGGAGACGCAAAACCACGTCGTCAATCCCACAAACCCGCGCTGCGCTTTCGACAATGGCATCCAGCACCGGCTGCACATCCGTGGGCGAGCGGCTGATGATGCCGAGCACTTCGGATGTCGCTGTCTGATGCTCCAAGGCTTCGCGCAGTTCCGTGTTGCGCTCCTCCAATTCTTTGAACAGGCGGACGTTTTCAATGGCGATGACGGCCTGGGAAGCAAAGGTTTCGAGCAACTTGATTTGCCTGTCTGAAAATGGCCGCACCTCGGTGCGGCGAACCACAATGACACCCAGAGCAAGGCCCTCACGCAGCAAAGGCGTAGCAAGCACGGTCCGATAGCCGTATCGTTCTTGGAGATTTTGACTCACTGGGAACCCGCCCTCAATCTTTTGCGCGACGTCGCTCACATGAATCGTCTGCCGGTCAATAACCGCGCGCCCGCCGAGAGAGTCGCGACTGAGGGGAATCGGATCAAGTCCCCCGGGTAGTGGTCCGTAATGCACTACACACAGCAGTGCATCACCATCGATTCGACGGATGAGGGCATCATTCGCTCCGCAAACCCGCGCCGCATTTTCGGCGATGGTTTCCAACACCGGCTGGATATCCGTCGGAGAGCTGGCAATGACGCCCAAAATTTCGCTGGTCGCCGTTTGCTGCTCCAACGATTCCTTCAGTTCTTGGAACAGCCGCACGTTCTCGAGGGCGATCACTGCCTGGTCGGCGAAAGTTTCGAGAAGTTTGATCTGCGACGGGGTGAAGGGGCGCACTTCGATGCGACGCGCGGAGAGCGTTCCAATAAGCTTCCCCTGCTGACGAAGGGGAACGGACAGCAAAGTGCGGAAGACGCTGAGAAAACTCAACATTGGAAATTCGTGCTGCGCGCGGACGTCGGGAACGTGGATCGCGCCATGCTCGCTCATCCAGTGATACTGTGACTCATCTACACTGATTTCGACGCGGGTAATGGGCACAACACCGAAGTGAGCCCGCGAAACCATAGTGTCGCCCTCGCGAAGTCGCAACATCACGTCGTCGATCCCACAAACCCGCGCGGCGCTTTCGACGATGGCGTCGAGGACCGGCTGCACGTCCGTGGGCGAGCGGCTGATGATGCCCAGCACTTCGGCGGTCGCCGTCTGATGTTCCAGCGCCTCGCGCAATTCTGCGTTGCGCTCTTGGATTTCCTTGAACAGCCGTACATTCTCGATAGCGATGACCGCCTGATCGGCGAAAGTCTTGAGCAGGGCGATCTGGCTTTCCGAAAACGGCTGGACTTGAAATCGGCGGATGAGAATCGTGCCGATGGCAACGCCCTCGCGCAGCAGCGGGACTGCAAGAAGCGTACGACTCTCCCCAAAGCCAAACCCAAGAGGCCTGAACCCTTGGTCCTCTGCCGCACGAAGGTCGCGGACATGGACCGTCTCTCGGTCGATAACAGCACGACCGGCGACGATTTCTCGTGTGACGGGTCGAGTCTCCGCCGTCTGGCGTGTTCCGAAGGACGCCGCGCGCCGAAGAATATTCCCTTCGGTCCGCAAAATTTGCGCGTCATCTGCAGCGCAGAGCCGCGCAGCATTCTCCGCCACGCTATCCAGCACCGGCTGAATGTCGGTCGGCGAGTTGGCGATGACGCGCAGTATCTCATTGGTCGCCGTCTGCTGCTCCAAAGCCTCCCGTAGTTCTGAATTGGATGACTCCAGCTCAGCGGTTTTGCTTCTCACCTGCTCGAACAGATGGATGTTCTCGACGGCGACGCCGATCTGGTCACACATCGAATTGATCAAGCGTATTTCTTCTATAGTTAGCTTGCGCGGCAGTTTGCCTAAACAAGAAATGGTCCCGGAAAATCTCGCCTTGGCCTTGATTGGAAATATCCCAAAGAAGCAATAATCTTGTTGGCTCGACCTTGATTGGCTCAATTCCAGATAGCGGGGATCGGTCTTGATGTCTTCGAAGATTATCGGCTCGCCGGTTTCCGCCACTCTTCCTTGAATCCCTTTTCCCTTGCGAAACGCCATGGGAGCGGTCGCTGCTTCCAAATCTCCGAACGATGCCATTGCATTGAGCGTCTCGCGCGCCTCATCAAACAGAAATATCCGCACGGCGTCGAAGTGAAAAATCTCGGTGATCTTCTTCACGACTTCGTCGAGCACCGGCTTGATCTCCAGCGATCGACTGGCGGCGGCGGTCACGTCATGCAGTGCCGCTATATCGCGGCTGCGTGTCTCGCGCTCCTGAAACAGCTGCGCGTTCTCTATGGCGATGACCGCCTGATCCGCGAAAGTTTCGAGGAGTTTGATCTGCTGCTCTGTGAACGGTCGAACCACCTGTCTTCGAATATGGATCGAGCCGATAGCATGACCGTCGCGCAGCAACGGTACTGCAAG
Organism: Binatia bacterium; assembly: GCA_036505755.1. Classification (GTDB taxonomy): domain Bacteria; phylum Desulfobacterota; class Binatia; order UBA9968; family UBA9968; genus DP-20. The sequence goes on from DASXSW010000532.1 coordinate 9,455, forward strand.
GGCAGTGCGAACGCAGACGGCTATCCCTCGCGTTTTGGCACCCGGGAATTCGGTTTCGGCGGCTGCGAGGTCGTGGACGTGAATCGTTTCGCGATCGACCACGGCCCGGCCGGCAGGAGTGCTGCGATCGATGGGAACATTTACGCCGATTCCGACGACAATCGGCAGCGAACCAAAATGCGACACCAGGTAGTAGTTTTCCCCATCGATGCGGCGCACTAACACATCGTCCGCATCGCACAGCCGCGCCGCGTTTTCCGCGATGGCGTCCATCACCGACTGAAGATCGCCCGGCGCACGCGCGATCATGCGCAGAATTTCGCTCGTCGCGGCCTGCTGATCGAAAGCAGCGGCAAGCTCTTGCCGCAAAGATTCAACGCTGTGACCGGGTTCAGCCGGAGACTTTTTCTGGACATGGGCGCGCATCTTTGACTTGGTCTTTGTCGCGCCCTTTTTGTTGTTGCCTGCCATATAGACCGATCGGCTTTGACTGTCGATTTGTACGCCAGGTGCTCACCGAGCGTCAAGGAAGGCAAAAAAAGGGGCGCAGCATGCTGCGCCCCTACACAAATTCAATAACTGTCGAGCCGACTAATGATGCGCTTCCTGTCCCTCCAGGGCTAGGTTGTCATAATGATGCGACTTGGAAACCGGGCCGATGCCCTTGATGATCGTCTGCCAGTGATTGCCTTCATCGTCGCTATAGAAGACATCGCCGTCCGTCGTGCCGGCGAAGATCGCGTAGCCGCCGTTCCACGCATCCATCGCCATGCCTTCGATATTGGCGCGAATATGTTCGGGCAGTCCGCCGGTTAGAATATCCCAACTCTTGCCGCCGTCACGGCTGCGCGCGATGCGCGAGTCCGCGGTGTGGAGTTTTCTCCAGGTGCCCGGACCGGTCTTAGCGCCGGCGACGAAGAGCAAGTTCGGATCACCGGGATGGACGAAGAACGGGTCGACGTAGCCGATTCTAAAATCTCTCGGCGTCATGCTCTTCCAGCTCGCGCCGCCGTCGCTGCTGACGCAAAATCCTGCAGGCGTCTCGGGTCCGCAATTGGTCGTGGGAGCCGTGCCATAAAGCTTGCTCGGGTCATTCGTCGGAATCAGCACGCGGTGCGCATCCGGGTTGATATTGTCGATGGTCGTCCATGTCTTGCCGCCGTCAGTGCTCTTGAGAAAGCCGCCGACTTCGACAGCGACGTGGATGATGTTGGGATCCTTCGGATGAAAGGTGATGCTCTTCACGTGTGCCTGATGTGGGGGTCCGGGAAAAGTCCATTTCTCCACGCCAGGCACCTGGCGCAGGGCCGGCAACTCTGTCCAGCTCTTGCCAAGATCATCGCTATAATACAAATGCGCCGGCTGGGTGCCCGCGTACACGCGTGGTTTTCCATTAACCGTTTGGCTGGCGAGGGAGTAAATCTCCTTATCGCCGATGCCGCTGTCGCGCCGCTCCCAATTCTTTCCGAGATCAGCGCTGGCGTAAATCTCTGAGCTATAGGTGCCGCCGAACAACATCTGGCTACTGGGCTCGAAGATGATCGAGCTAAAGTGCTTGCCCGGAACCATCGTTCCCTGGCTTTCCCAAGAACCGCCGCGTTTTTGAAACGCGAAAATGCCGTCGACAGTGCCCACGAGCAGTTTATCTTTCGCGACCTCACCTTGCGTTAGCGACTGACCTCCCGGGGATAAACATACAAACATGGCCATGCCTCCTTCCTGGTTACGAGAGTGTTTCGTTAAGTAATTTTTACAATCGGTCCGTTACAGACTCACTCTACTTAAGGAATCGGCGGCTCGTCAAGGACGACCAAATTCATTTAAAACGTTCAACCAATAGCGGCTGGAGTCGCTCAAATCTCCCTTTGTGCAAAGGGGATTTTTCTTCGAGCGTTTTGACGCCTCTTTGGAAAATGAGAAGGGAGATTGTGGACGGTGGCGAGGCCCGCCGCCATTGGCCAAAAATCGGTTAACGAACCTTTTTCACGGCGCCTTGTCTAATCCAGCCATGTAAGAATCAGCGGTTCCAACCGGAGGGACGCCATATGCCGATGCAACTCTCGCACGTTTTTCCCAGCGACCCACGCTATTACCAGATCGCCGTCCTCACTTCTCTATTAATCTACGGCGTTGGCTGGCTCGGTTTCGATGTCGGTGTCGGCCAGATCGCGATTTTGCTCGGCTCGGTTCTCCTGACTCAATTTCTCTACGGTAAGTTTTTCGCAGCGTCTCCGTTCGATCCGCGCAGCGCGTTGATTTCCGGATTGTCGCTTTGTTTGCTGCTGCGTACCAATAGCCCCCTATTAATGATCGTCACCGCGGTGGTCACGATCGCGAGTAAATTTCTAATCAAGTGGAATCACAAGCATATCTTCAACCCGACCAACTTTGGCATCGTCACGATGATCGCGCTCAGCGGTGAAGTTTGGGTTTCGCCGGCGCAGTGGGGTAGCAAACTTTACTTCGGTTTTCTCATGGCCTGCCTCGGCGGCATGGTGGTCCACCGCGCCCTGCGTAGCGACGTGAGCTACGCGTTTATTTGCTCCTATGCCGCGATTTTGTTCGGCAGAGCCTTTTGGCTTGGCGATCCATGGGCCATTCCACTGAAGCAGTTACAGAGCGGCGCGCTCTTACTCTTCACGTTTTTTATGATTTCAGATCCCAAGACCACTCCCGATTCGCGCGCCGGGAGAATTCTCTTCGCCATCATCGTCGCCGCCGGCACTGCTTACGTCCAGTTTAGTCTCTATCGAACCAACGGATTGCTTTGGTCGCTGGTTGCCTGCTCTGCGCTCACGCCGCTCATCGACTATCTGCTGCCCGGAACAAAATACCAATGGAACAGCCCCAATACCGGCAACAAAGGAGAGGTTTATGCAAAAGATCACTTGGTTCTTCGCCCTGTCGCTCGGCCTATTGGTTACGACCGAGCCCGCGCATAGCTTCTGCGGCTTTTACGTCGCCAAGGCCGACACAAAGATTTTTAATAAAGCATCGCAAGTCGTGCTCGTGCGTCAGGACGACAAGACCGTGATCACCATGGTCAACGATTTCAAAGGCGACCCGAAAGAATTCGCCGTCGTAGTTCCGGTGCCGACTTTGATCGAAAAGGGCCAGATAAATATCGGTGACAAAAAAGTGATCGACCATCTCGACGCCTACACCTCACCGCGGCTGGTCGAATATTACGACGGCAGTCCCTGCCATCTCGCCTTGTTGGAACGCCGAATGAGCCGCGACGCCGCGCTGCCGGCCTCCCGCGCAGCGGTCCGCGCTGAAGCGCTTGGCGTCACCATTCAAGCCCAGTACACGGTGGGGGAATACGACATCGTGATTCTCTCGGCCAAACAAGGCCAGGGACTGGAAACCTGGCTCAAGGAAAATGGTTACCGCCTCCCGAAAGGCGCGTCTGAAGTGCTCGGTAGCTACATCAAACAAAAAATGCACTTCTTCGTCGCCAGAGTGAATCTAAAAGAGCAGTCGAAACTGGGGTTCAATTATCTCCGCCCCATCCAAGTTGCCTACGAATCGCCGAAGTTCATGCTGCCGCTTCGCCTCGGCACGCTCAACGCCGACGGCCATCAAGAATTGTTTATCTACACGCTTACTCAGAAAGGCCGCGTCGAGCCGACCAACTATCGCTCGGTGAAACTCCCGACAGGAATGGATTTGCCGATCTATGTCAAGACGCGTTTCAAAGACTTCTACCGCGACATGTTCGATCAGCAAGTGAAGCGCGCCGACATGCGCGCGGTTTTTACCGAATATGCCTGGGACATGAACTGGTGCGATCCTTGCGCTGCCGATCCGCTTTCCGGCGAAGAGCTACGCAACCTCGGCGTCTTCTGGTTAAACGACGTTGGACCCGCATTCGGCCCCGGTCCTGGACGCCAGCCGATTCCTCCACCGATGGGCGGTGCGCGAGAAGTTTTCGTCACGCGCCTGCACGTGCGCTACGACGCGCAGCACTTTCCGGAAGATCTCGTGCTCCAGGAAACCGCCGACCGAAATAACTTTCAAGCCCGTTATGTACTCCGTCATCCGTGGAAGGGCGAGGATTCATCATGTCCAGCTACGGAGGATTACCGCCGTGAGGCCATGAAACGCCAAGAGAACGAAGCGCGCCAGCTCGCCACCCTCACTGGATGGAGCATCGCCGATATCCGTGCCCAGATGAATCTCCGCGCCGGTCCTACCGATGGTGGTGAAAAGTGGTGGCAAAAACTCTGGGGGCGATAAGCCGCTTGGAGTTCTCTCACCTGCAATAAGATTAATTCACGAAGCGCGTGTGTTTTTATCGGGGGTCCAGAGTTTCGCCTGTGGTGAGCCCGTCGAACCACCGCTAAAAGCATGCGGGAATGACGGACTTTGATAGGCTAGAAATTGGCATTACGCAGCAAGCCGCGGGGAATTGACCCGCAGAGATCAAAAAGGGCGGGTTAAAATCCGCCCCTACATAACCCATGGAATTCCCAATCGCTTCGTAATCTTCGTGTCTTCGTACTGCGTAATTCTCTCGTCGCGTGGGATCCACTCCCGGCGTTCACTGGCCGGCGGGCTTAATGGCTGGTTCATTGGCAGAACAATAACGATCGAACGAGTATCGATGATCGCGGCAGGTTTAATTCTCGTCTATCCGAGCTTGCTGCAGGACTTTATCGGCTTAGCGCTCTTTGGACTCGCGATATTGACTCAGTACCGGCGGCAGAAACTAACGCGGAGATGACGTCTCGGAAGGACTGGCAAGCCGGTCCAATTCGACTCCTCGACCGATCAGCAGCCCTCTAATAAATAACTGCAGCCGCTCGCGCTCGCTTTGCTGCCATTGGAGAAACTCGACGCCGACACCTCCCGAGCGCACATTTCGCACGAGGGCGCCATCGACAATGACCGGCGCAACATCATTCGAAATCCGCAGTTCCAATTTCAAGATCATGCCGGTGGTAAGATTGGCGCCGGTATGAAAGCTGCAACCGCCCATGGAGACATTGAGTAGCTCTCCCTCTCCCCTAATACCCTGGCCGCTAAAGGTTACCGGGAATCTCATCTCCATTCGGTCGTATTCGCGCCGGTCCTCGTCTACTCTGACATACCGAACTCCCCACTGGAGTGAACGGAAACGATCGCCACAGAGCTGGCATTTAAAAGGATAAATATAAATGAAGCTCATGAGAACTTCCGACAATCCGGTTCTGGCGACCCGCCGGACAAAATCACGAGCACAGTGAGGACATCTTAGCAGCGCCATTCTGTTACCTCTTTCACCACACTATCGGCAAAATTCTCAAAAATTTTAATCGTTCCAGGCGAGAACGTCGATGATTGGAAGGAATGTCGTTGGCGCAGACTGTCTATGAGCTCGCAACATCAATATTGCTTTGTGGCGTTTCGTTGGGTCAGAAGTCGTTCAATCGAAAGGAGCTCAGGTTACACCGGAGCCGTCGCTCGATCGGCTAATGCCTGAGCCTTCCCGTATATTCCATTCGGACCATCACTCGCTCAATAATTTTTTCATCCGTTCGACGATCTCGCGAGGCTGCGACACGATTTCTTTAGCGATACTCTCCAGCTCTTCACCGTAGTCCGGATCGATCTCGAATTTCCTCGCCTTGACGTCGGCCAAAAACGCTGGGTCGCTCATGGTTTTCCTGAATCCGTCCCGCAAGATCTTGAGCCGATCGGCAGCGATCGCCGGCGGCGTGATGAAGGGCCGGCCGAGATCCCCCGAAGCCAAGACTGCCGTCACCAAGGAGCGCGTCGATGCCGTGGTTTTATACTCGTTCATCAATTCGTGGATCGTCGGGACATCTGGCATCTTCTGATCGCGCTTGCGGCCGGTTTGCAGCAGGATACGCACCATATTTTTCTTGCGCCAGGTAGTGAACGGTTCGCGTGCAAAAAATGTCGGAATACTGAGTGCCCGGCACACCACTTCGCCGCGCTCGAATGCCAGATCCTGCTCGGCGCCGCCTTGGTAACCCATAACGACGTTGAACTTGGCGCCCACCGCTTCTTCCAGTAGTTTTGGAATGAAATGGCCGCTCGTCCCGGTGCCAGTCGCCGAGCATTTTGGCGCTTCTTTGGCTTTTCGCACGTCGTCGATCGTCTTGTATGGTGTGTTGCTGTTCATGTAGAGCAACCATGGGGTATTTTCAGTGGAGCCCACCCAACCGAACTTGGCCCAGTCGAACTGAACTTCTTTTTTGCCGACCAGCTGATCGAGGTAGAGCGACGGACCGATAGAGGCCAGCGTCAAACCATCCGCCTTCGCGACGTTGTAAACGTGATTGGCCGCAATCATGGAGCCGGCGCCCGGCATGTTTTGCGCCATCACGCCCGGATTCCCGGGAATATGCTTGCCCATGTGCGCGGCGAGCAGTCTCGCCCAAATATCGTAACCGTCGCCGGCTTGATAACCGACGATGATCGTAATCGTCTTGCCTTGGTAAAAAGGAGCCTGCGCGTGCGCCGACGCCAGGGCGCTAATGATGAGCAGTAGAGTCAACAACGTTCTTTTCATAAAACTCCATCTGTTCGCAATCGGCCGTCGGATGACGATCCATCCGCGAATATCAAAGGGGAAGAAGGGAAAAATGCGAAGCAAAGCGATGTACCCTGATGGCGAACAGGTTATCGTCACCGCGTACCTCGACCCGCCGAGCGCGAGCCACCGCTTCGAGGCGGTTCGCGCCCGTTGCATTAACTATTCCTTTTTCGCCGGCGCCGGCTTCTTGCCGATAGCGGCGAGTAGATCGCCGTACGGTACGACTCTGCCGTGGATCGATACGATCCGGTCGACATCGATGTTCAAGCGCCGAACGTTAGCCTCTAGGTTAACCGATTGTGGATTGGGGACCTTGGGCGGCTCGGCTCCCGGCGCGAGGGGAGTATACACATCGGCTTCAACCAGCAGTTTTTCCTTGCGCAAGTAGGCCATGATGATGGCATCATGGTGTGGATTGCCGATGATCTGATAAAGCTCCACCGAGCGCGTGCCGTCGGTCAACACCATGTTGTCGCCCATGGTTTGAAACACCGGCTTCTTTTTCGATTTTGCCAAGCGATCGGGCGCTAACGTCCAAGAGTTCAATGCGGCGCGCTCAAAGTACGGCCGATTGGCTTCGTGAGTCACGATGGTGACGCCTTCGGCGGCGTAGGTACGGACACCGGAAGCGTGGTCGAAGTGATGGTGCGTGTTAACTAGATACTTGATCGGCTTATTCGGCACCAACTTCTTTACCTCCCCTATGACGGCGAGAGAACGCCGCTCCCCATGAGGCGCCTCGACCACAATGAGATAATCTTTCATTTCAATCAGCACGCTGTTGTTGTTAACGCCCGTGATATACCAAACCCCATCCACCACCTTCTCCGATTTCACAGGCACCGGGTCGTTTTGAACATGGGCGGGAACCTCGATATCCACCGGCGGGTTGGCTCTGACGCCCGTCACCGTGAGATCCAACGTGGGCTTGTCATCTTGATATTGGATAATCTTGGTCGGGAACTTAACGCCTGCGAATTCGCGGTATGGGCCATAGTAGGTCACGACCTTAATATCGCCGACGATCGGGTGACCATAGGAAGAGTCGATTCGCTCGAGGGCGTTTTGGTCGTTGGCGTACGCGACCACTTTGTGTTTGCCCTGATAGGTGAACGAAATAACCGTCATCGGGCGGCCGTCGATGGTCTTTTTCATAACGGTCGCGTTGCTGGCGAAAGCCGCGCGGAGCAGCCCATGGGGCGAGATCACGATTTCGTGTGCCCGCTGCGGGGCTTCAAACAATCTCGGCGCGGTTTCTTTGCCCGTGCCGTTCCAGGCGTGATCGCCGCTGACCGATGTCACCGCACGTTGCTCCGGGCCGGTCGTCGGCGTCTCGGCTGTCATGCGCGTGACATCATCGCGCATCGAACCGGCCGTAAAGTCATAGACCCGCGTGAAGCTTTTCACGAAAAATCTCGGCCATGGCGCAGCTGGATTGACATTTTGGCCAAGATTATACATCGTGCCGTTTGCCGTGAATTGAAACGTCTTGGTCGTCGATACGTCGAGCGCATCGGCGATCTGCTGAAGATCAGAATCGGCCGCCCCCGCCTTCCCACCGAAGATTAATATCAGCGCAAGCGCAACAACTAACTTCTGCAACATACCCTGCCTCCTATCCTGCAATAGAGTTTTGAAATGAGATTTGCCTGCCTCCGTTTGGCGCGCAGACTATCCGATGAACTTCGCCGCTGTCAATGCCGCGTATTGCGCCTGTATTGCGCCGCGGACCATTCAAACGGCAGAAGGAAGCTGGCTGTTAGTCTTTGAACCGGCCGATCCAAATGACAAAAGCTTCGAGGAATTTTTTTAGGTATTGGCGGGTGGTTTCGTCGGTGAGCTTGCTGGATGCGTCGAACAGCGGCGCCGCCGAAGGAATCTTGATCTCCGGCTGGAGCATTACGTAGGTGTCCGTGAAAACGAAAGATTGCCGCAATGCATGTTGCGAACGAATCGTGCCACCGAGTCCGGGAGAACAACCCATGATGGCGGCCGGTTTGCGGTTCAGCGGGGACTTGCCGGCCGGGCGCGAGGCCCAGTCGATGGCGTTCTTGAGCACGCCGGGAATGCCATAATTGTATTCTGGTGTCGAGATCAAGATCGCGTCGGCACCGGCGATGAAGGCCTTGAGATCAGCCACCGGTTCCGGATCGCCCTTCTGAAACATATCGTCGTTGTACGGCGGTATATCGCCGAGCCGAGTGTAAATCTGAATTTCCATGCCCGCCGGCGCCAGTTCCACTGCCGCACGCAGTAAGCCTTTGTTGAGCGAACCTTCTCTCAAACTTCCGGGAATTCCCGCCACGCGAGTACTCATGCACCCTCCAGCAATAATTTGCTGATGATTTTATACGGCGTGCGGAGAGGGTAGGTCAAGATGTGGGACGTAGCGGGACGCGCATCGCGCAACTGTGCCGATGCTGCTAATTCTTGAATTTATCTGCGTCGCGTTGCGGCTCGACGAAAACCCTTCGTTCCCTGGGCCGCACGAATACTTCGTCCTCTCTTTTCAAGCTGAGCGACGAGTAGCGCCCATGCGAGATCTCGACGTGGACCGGTGCGCCCCAATCGGTCACCAGTTCGACTTTGACGAGCGGACCCGCTGCGTTGATGTGAGTCACTTTGGCATGGAAGTTATCGCCGCCGTTGCGTTGATGTTCGATCTCCAGTAGGTGCGGACGGACAAATACCAGAGCGGACTTGGCGTCCGCCGAGGTTTCAGCCGGCAAGTCGATGGGTAGTTCCCCAAGAAACACTTTTCCTTCTTCCACCCGGCTGTGAAACAGATTGACGTTGCCGAGAAAGTTGTAAACGAACGCGCTGGCCGGATGATGATAGACTTCTTCCGGCGTGCCGACCTGCTCGACCCGGCCCTCGTTCATCAGGACCACGCGATCGGCCACTTCCAGGGCTTCTTCCTGATCGTGCGTGACAAATACGCTGGTGATTTTCAAGTCATCGTGAAAACGCCTGAGCCACTGGCGCAGCTCTTTTCGCACTTTGGCGTCGAGGGAGCCGAAGGGCTCGTCCAAAAGCAGCACGCTGGGCTCCACCGCGAGCGCTCGCGCCAGCGCGATGCGTTGCCGCTGCCCGCCGGAGAGCTGCGATGGCAGGCGGTCGCCGAGCCAGTCCAACTGCACGAGCTTCAGAAGCTCGTTGACTTTCTCCCTGATTACTTTTTCCGAAGGCCGTAGCCGTCGCGGGCGCACGCGCAGACCGAAGGCGACGTTCTCGAAGACCGTCATGTGGCGGAATAAGGCATAGTGTTGAAACACGAAGCCGACCCTGCGGTCGCGGAAGCCGATCGCCGTGGTGTCCTCGTTGTGGATCAGGATTGCACCATCGTTTCCGTCGGCGACTTCGATCCCGGCAATGATTCTCAAGAGCGACGTCTTACCGGAGCCGGACGGCCCGAGCAACGCCACCAGCTCACCGGTCTCGACGTTGAAGCTCACGTCATTGAGCGCGACAAAATTTCCGAATGTCTTGGTAATGTTCCGTACTTCGATGCTCATGCGATTTTTTCCATCGGCTTGTTTGCGCTCGGCGGACTTGCTACTTTTGTTGGTAGATCTGGTCGAAAACACCGCCGTCGCCGAAGTGCGGTTTTTGAGCGTTTTTCCAACCGCCGAACACGTCATCAATGGTGAACAGTTTGACTTGAGCAAATTTGCCTGCGTATTTTTTCGCAACCTCGGAGAGCCGCGGGCGATAGTAGTGCTTCGCCGCGATCTCCTGACCTTCGGAATTGTAAAGGTAGTCAAGATAGGCCTGAGCGATGGCGCGCGTTCCGCGTTTATCGACGACTTTATCGACAATCGTGACCGGCGGCTCGGCTAAAATGCTGACCGAGGGTATGACGATTTCAAACTTCTCGGGTCCGAGTTCCTTCATCGCAAGAAATGCCTCATTTTCCCAGGAGATGAAAACATCACCGATGCCTCGTTCCACGAATGTCGTCGTGGAGCCGCGCGCTCCGGAGTCGAGCACCGGCACGTTCTTATAAAGAACCGTTACAAATTCCTTTGCCTTCGCCTCGTTCTTTCCCGACTTTCCCAAGACGTAACCCCAGGCCGCGAGATAATTCCAGCGAGCGCCCCCGGAAGTTTTTGGATTCGGCGTTATGACGGACACGCCGGGTTTTACGAGATCCGGCCAGTCGCGAATCCCTTTGGGATTTCCTTTACGAACCAGGAATACGATGGTTGAAGTGTACGGACTGCTATTGTTGGGCAAGCGTTTTTGCCAGTCCGCAGGAAGCAACTTGCCCTTCTCGGCAATGGCATCGATGTCCGGAGCGAGAGCGAGCGTAACGACATCGGCCTCCAGACCGTCGATCACGGCCCTAGCTTGGCTGCCCGATCCGCCGTGCGATTGTTTGAAGGTAACAGACTCACCGGCCTTGGCTTTCCAGTGCTTGGCAAACGCGCCATTGAACTCCTGATAGAGCTCGCGCGTCGGATCATAAGAAACATTGAGTAGCGTCTTTTGCGCGAGCACTTCGACCGCCGGCAAAAGGCCGAACAAAGTGAATATCAAAGTTAGAGATCTGAAATTCATGTTTCGCTTTTCTTCGATGAATCGGATTTGATTTATCAGTCGACGGATTACCTCGGGACTATGGCTGACGAGTTTCTCCGGCCACCTCTTCAAAAACCAACAATGCTGGCGTTAGAGACGACAGCGCGCCGAATGGTATCCTTCGCGCAACCGGCGAGGTGACAACTCCAGGTACGATTCATTCTTGTCATAGGCTGTCTCATGGCTATTTTATTGCCCACAAAATGCCATTGCCCGCGTCAAGTTCTCGGATGATATCGCGGTTAAATAGATGGTCGCCGATCAGACCGATGTCCAAGACCGCGGCGCCCTTGCGTAACTCATCGCCATAGAGTTCCGCTGCAACTTTTTTGACGAGCAGGGCAACAGGTATTGGACCGGCTTCTTTAAGTGCGGACGACAGCCGCTGTTCGATCGGCGTCGTCGGCAATCGGCGCGGCGAATCGATCAACTGCACCATCTCGGCGTCCGCTTCGGTTTTAAAAGCGCCGCCAGATTTTGTCCGGCTCATTGAGGCCGGCAAAAGCTTTCGCATTTTCGATCCCGAACGTTCCAATCCAGTCATGTTTCAACCCTCAAAATAATTTTCCTATCGTCAGACTGCGTGAAAACTCCGTTCATGGTTCCCTTCGACTTCCCTCAGCAGGGCCGGCTCACGGAATCGCTTCATTGAAATTAAGCGCTTAGCCGTTCGCCCTGAGCGCGTCGAAGGGCTCCGATGGAGCTTTCACACAGTCTCCCGGCTCGCTTGAAACCAGCCGATTATCGACTAATTCGATAGACTCGATAGATAAGCAAAATGATCAGCTTTGTCAAGTACCTGAATAAAAAAATGCCAAAGCTACTTGCTGAAGGTTTTGGCCGCGGACTTAGGCTTTTGAGAACTGTCCAGGAAGGATTCAATCGTGATTCCCGACAGTAGTTCGTAGGTCTGTTCACGAACTTCGATGAACACCCTCTTCAGGCGACAAGTTTTCTCGTCGGGACAATCGTCGCATGTTTCGTAAAATTTTTGCGACACGCAGGGCACCAGCGCGATCGCGCCGTCGAACAAGCGATAGATTTCCGCCAAGGTAATCTGACGCGGATCCCGAACCAGACGATAGCCGCCTTTCGTGCCTTGCTTGCTGCGCACGTATCCAGCGCGTTTGAGATCGAGAAGAATCTGTTCAAGAAACTTTTTCGGAATATTCTCCGCGCGGGCGATGTCGTCCGTCAGCAAGTGTCCGCCGCCAAAATCTCCGCCCAACCGGATCAGCGCTTTGAGGGCGTACTTGCATTTCTTTGACATCATGGGTTCGGTCTCTTTCGTAGCGTCATCGCGTCAAACGCCAAGAAAAATTGCTCCTTGTCATTT
>DASXSW010000533.1:0-3700 GCA_036505755.1 Binatia bacterium
GTTATCCTTTTGTCTTGATGCACGCCAATCCTTTCGACCGGCGGATGTTTCTTTATCAAACGGCGCATTTTTCAACTCACTTTAGAACGATCAACATCGATCTGCGCGGCTACGGTTATTCCGACAAGCCGGCAACGCCGATCACGATGACGGAACTTTGCGAAGATGTGGTCGCCGTATGCAAACAGGAGGGTGCAAACGAAGCGATCTTTGCCGGCGTCAGCGTTGGCGGCGTGATGGGGCTTCAGTTAGGGTTGGATCATTCGGAGATTTTCAAGGCGCTCATCCTAGTCGGCTGCAGCAGTCAACCGGGCGATCGTTATCAGAGCCGCATCGATGGTTATATGAAGCAAGGAGTGGAGAAGTTTCACATTCAACATCTCACCGATCTTGTCAGCAAGGACTTTCCGCGAAGCAAGTTGGGAAAATATCTGCTCGGGATGCACACAGAGATGGATTCACGGCTTAGCGCGCCGGCGATCGCCGAGATTTTTAATGCGCTGCAGAAACGCGACCTGACGGCACGTTTACCCGAGCTGAAAATGCCGGTGCTGATCATGAACGGCGAGTTCGATAATTCTTTAAAGCGCAGCAAGGAAATGAGCACCCGAATCGCTGGCGCGGAACATCACGTTATTCTTGGCGCTGGGCATGCTTGTTGTCTGGAAGATCCTGCGACGTTCGATGAGATCGTGTTGGGTTTCCTGAAGAAGAACGGATTTGTTAGAGCCGCCCAGGAGCGGCGTCTTACCTGAAACAAAAAAGGCCCCGCTCCGGAACCTGGATTCCGGCGCACCGGCCGCAATGACGGAAATCGCCCCCGTCGTAGCTGGAGGGAAGACCATCGTAACTATCAACCGGTGATCTAGAATCCGTTTAATTTCCGAGTATCTTCTTCATTCTTTCGACCACGGCGGGAGGCTGGGCCATGCTTTTTTGGCGAGTTTTTCCATCTCCTCGCCGGCGGCCGGGTCCAGTTCGTAACTTCTTTTCTCAGCTTCCACTTTGAGCTCAGGATCTTTGAGTGCGCTGGCGAACGCACTGCGGAGAATTTTCAGCCGGTCGGCCGGTATGCCTGCGGGTCCGACCATCGGCCGGCCGAACACATCGCCGGCCAGAATCACGGTGGCTACCCGCCGTGACTGATCCGCTGTTTTGTACTGATCCATCAACTCATAGATTGTCGGTGTGTCGGGCAGACGCGCGTCGCGCTTGCGCGCCGATTGCGCGATGCTTCTGACGAAGTTGGTCTTGCGCCAGGTATGAAACGGCTCGCGCGCGAAGAAGGATTCGATTGTCATCGCACGACAATGAATCTCGCCTTTTTCCACGGCAAGGTCGATGGGTCCGCCGCCTTGATAGCCGAGGACGATGTTGAACTTGGCGCCGACGGTTTCCTCGAGCAATTTGGGGAAATAGAAACCCGTACCGGTGGCGCCGCCGGACCCGCACTTCGGCGGCTCGCTGGCTTTTCGCACGTCTTCGATCGTTTTGTACGGGCTGTCCGTGCGCATATAAAGGTGATGCTCGCTTTCCGACGGCGAACCGATAAAGCTGTACTTAGCCCAATCGTATTGGACTTCTTTGCGCCCCACGAGCTGATCAAAGTAGAGGGTCGGTGCGATCCAGCCAAGCGTAAGCCCGTCCGGCTTGGCGACGGTGAATACATAGTTGGCGGCGATCATCGAGCTCGCCCCCGGCATATTCTGGATGATAAAGGTGGGATTTCCGGGAATGTATTTGGTCATGTACTGCGCAACAAGCCGAGGCCAGAGATCGTTGACATCGCCGGCGGGATAACCGGTCACAATCCGGATTGTCTTGCCCTGAAAGTACGGCGCTTGAGCGTAGGCTGAGACGATATTGAGGAGAAATGATAACAGAACGAGAATAGGTTTTTTCATGCCTTTCCTCCCATTGCTGTGGATGATTCGGGAGAAGCTGACCCTTACCGCGGTCTTAGTACAAAGCGTCCTACGCGGTCAATGCGCTCAACCGGGCGCTGCTTCGATACCCACGCTTGGGTCTCTTGACGGGTAGCCATGATTTCATCTAGCTTGCGGCAAATCGCGAAGTCTCACGACCAAAGGAGGCAACAATGAAAATAGGCTCAGTTGGCACTCTATTTGTTTGCTTGATGACGTTCGGATTTCCGGTCACTGTTCGGGGTCAGGATCTCGGCGCAGGCTTTACGAAAGTAAAAGATGGCATCTACGTTTTTGCTCCCGATGCGACCACTACGACGTGCAGCTTTGTCGTTACCCAGGAAGGCGTCGTGATGATCGACAGCTGCAACAGCCCGCTGGCCTCCCGCAATATGTTGGCCGCGGTAAAAAAAGTTACCGACAAGCCGATTGTATTTCTCATCGATACCGAGACCCACAACGATCATACCGGTAATCATTTCATCTTTTCGCCGCCGGCGACGATCATCAACCACGAGGGAGCTGGAGCTGCGATGAGGAAAGAGTTTGATCCCAAGCGCGGCGAAACACTCGCGGCTAAGTCCCCGGATCTGCGTGACGCGGTGCAGGGCTATAAAATGATCACGCCGCATATCGAGTACAAGGACAAGATGACGATCCATCTCGGCGAGCGTACCTTTGAACTGATGTATCTGAAAAACGTTCACAGCGAAGCGGATACGGCGATCTGGTTGCCAAAGGAGCGTGTGCTATTCGCGGCGTCGGCGGCCAATGTCAGAAGGTTCCTCAATCTGCGCCCCTCGGTCGTGATCGCGGACGTGCTTGCCAGCTACAAGCTGATGAAATCACTCAACCCGGAGGTTGTCGTCACTGGTCATGGTCCGGCAACCACGACGAAAGTCTTCGACGAGTACGAAGGGTTTTATACCTTGCTGCTCAAAAGGGTGGGTGAGATGGCGGCTCAGGGTAAATCCCTCGACGGAATCAAAAAGGAACTCAAGATGCCCGAATACGCCGACTGGCACGACCAGAACCGTCTGGGAGTCAACATCGAGGCGGCGTACAGGTCGGTGAAAAAATAAATCGCGGATTCCGCTTTCGTTCGAATCGAGGGATCGCATGTATAAATCGCGAGCAAACTATTGCGCGTTGCTCTTGTCGCTATGGCTGACAGGATTCGCGGCGCCGGCACGTGCGCAGGAGATCGTCACTCTCTCCACGCGACCCGGCGTGACGCAGGCGTATTTCCTCACGAGCACACCGAAAAATCTTCAGGCGGTCGCCGTCCTATTCCCCGGTTCCGGTGGCTTGCTACAACTGCGAACAGAGAAAGGACAACCAAAATTCAACCAGGGGAATTTTCTCGTGCGCAGCCGGGCCGAATTTGTCAAGCGTGGTGTGGTCGCTGCGATCGTTGACGCCCCATCGGACCAACAGGGCGGTTGGGGGATGGGCGACGAGTTTCGTCTTGGTGACGTGCATTTCACGGATATCTCGGCGGTGATCGAAGATCTCGGAAAACGCTTCCCAGGAATATCGTTGTTCTTGGTGGGCACGAGCCGCGGAACAATTTCTGCGGCATCGCTGGGCGCCCGGCTCGGCCAACGGGTCACGGGCGTAGTTTTGACCTCGACCATGTTTCGCCAAGCGCCCAGAAAATCAAAAGAGCCCGGCCCCGGATTGAGCAATTTCGATTTCGCGACGATCAAGATGCCAGTGCTGTTTGTGCATCACGCCAGCGATCAATGCGAGGTTACGCCCTACAGCGATGCCGC
>DASXSW010000534.1:0-4349 GCA_036505755.1 Binatia bacterium
TCGGCGGCGATCCGCGCGCCGTCGAGCGGCTTGTGGAATTGTGCGAGCTGTTTTCGCTTCCAGTCATGGAATCCTATCGGCCGGCGTTTCTGAATTTCCCAAGGACCCATCCGCTCTATCAGCACCATGACCCTAAGTTTGTCGATACAGCGGATTTAGTCTTGATGGTCGATGCGGTCACTCCCTGGTACCCGGCGAGCAAGTCACCGAAAAACGCCAAAGTTATTTCCATCGCCGAGGAATTTCCCAACTCGCGACTCCCCTACTGGGGCTATAATGTCGATCTCGCGCTGGTCGCGCCACCCGCAGCGACTTTGGAGAAGCTCATCCGGAAAGCGAAGTTGTCTGAGCAGGTTGTGGCAAATCGTGCGGAGTATACTCAGCGCCTCGGGCGCAACCGTGAGCAGCACGAAGGTTACTTTGGCAAGCTTAAAGACGAAGCGCGCAAGCATGCCGACCAGTCGCCGATCGATCCGCGCTGGCTTTGTCACGTGTTGGGCGAGGCGCTCCCGGAAAACGCCGTGATCTCTGAAGAGACGACCGTTTATCGCTCATTGATTCAAGAAGCGATCCCGCGGAGCCAAAGCCAATCCTATTTTGCGCGCATCACCGGCGGGCTCGGCGTCGGCCTCAGCTACGCGCTCGGCGTGAAGCTAGCGATGCCCGACCGTCCGGTCTTCGCTTTGATCGGCGATGGCGCCTTTCATTACAATGCTGTGCCGTCGTGCCTCGGCGTGGCGGAAGAATATGGCTTGCCAATCCACGTCGTCGTATTCAACAACGGCCGATACTTATCGATGGAAACCAGCCTGATTAAATATTTTCCCGACGGCGCCGCGAAGCACACCGGCGTTCACTACGGCGCTCACATCGCGCCGAAACCCGACTACCAACTCTACGGCAAAGCCCACGGTGGATACGGCTATCGGGTAACGCAACCGAAGGACATCAAACCAGCCATCGAACAGGCATTGAAACACGAAACCGAAGGCAAGCTTACGGTCATCGACGTCGTGCTAAGCGACTTTAATCCGCGATAATTGAGAATGGTTGCGCTGCATGGGGAGGTCGACGCCGGAGTGGCAAGGAAATTGGCTTGGATGCGCGTTCGTTGAGCCGCAGGCCGCCTGCAAGTACCCGGACCCGGGTGTCTGCATAACAATGTCGGATCGCCGAATTCTTTGCGCCGTGTTGCAACTCTGCGCGACCATTCTTTTCGCTGGCACCGGCACCTCGGGAGCGGACCCTGATCAGAAAAACGCCGCGGTGCAACAACGCTTCGTTCGCGAAGTGTTGTTGAATCAGCTCGGTATTTCCGAGCCACTGGTTTTTGATGTGCCGCAAAATACGCGATCTTTGACCGTGACCGTCGTCGGCGAGCCGGCGCAGATTTATGCCCTCGCTTCGTTGCGTACGGCCGACGGCGTAGAACATATAGGATGGGATGAAAAAAAGCCCCCGGGCCCGGCTCTCGACTATTTCTACCGACAGGAACATCTCTGCCATTTTCCCGGGAGGCTAAGGCAGTGTCCGCGACTGGGAACCTACACGCTCATTTATCCGAATCGTCCGGATCAGAAGTTACCCGCCGGAACCACGTCACTTAGAGTGTCCTCGGAAAAAGCCGGAAGCGCCCAGGTGCATTTTTTCTTGTCGGAAACATCCAAAGCCAATGTTTTGCATCTGAACTTCTTCACGGTTTCCCGACAAGCGGCGCCCGTCGACACCAAGCGGCTGGCAAGAAAAATTCAAGATATCTTTGACCAGGCCGAAATTCAGATTGCGATCGACAACGAAGTCGCGCTTCATGATAGCCCCTTCAGCGATCTGACAAACTTGGCGGCCCCCAAGCTACGACCCTCCGGCGCACCCACCGATCCTGAGGAAACACCCGACGGCGGACCCGCCAAACTCGCGCTCCGGGGCCACCAGCGTTTGCCGTTGTCGAGTGCTTTAAACATTTATCTAGTCGACTCATTCGGCGGTCACGGGATTAAAGCGTTAAGTCTTGGAACTCCGGGTCCGCCGTTGCCGTCGAGTTATTATTTTGGCGTTTTCATCGAGCGTTCGAGCGACTACGATGCCATGGCTCGACTGTCGGCTCACGAAATTGCTCATTTTCTGGGACTTGATCATCCGACTCGGTGGTCGGCGTCCGACGCTATCTATGGCGACGGTCTGGTTAGCAGCGCGGATATCGTAATAAATCTGATGGGCGCGGGCACCGAGCTTACGGCGGGACAAATAAATGTAATGAAGCGAAGTCCGCTCTTGAAACCGAACTAACTCGGGCTAATTTGCGGTTGTCGGCTTTTCATCGCGCGCGGCGAGCTGTAGAAATCGGCGTGCGATCGTCTTCCGGACTCCACGGGTAGCGCCACCCGAAATGCAGGCGTAGGGGCAAGTTTCAAACCTGCCCCTACTGGGATACCGGCCGGTTAATCCTGCGCCAGACTGTGTGAAACTCCGTTCATGGTGAAATTGAGCGCTCAGCCGTTCGTCCTGAGCGCGTCAAAGGGCAAAGAACGGAACGAATTATTGAACGAACTATTGAACCAGGACACTAGGACGCCAAGCGCAACTCTACGTTCGCCGATCTCTGTGGCAAACGCTTTGGGCAGGAGTCCAGGCTTCGCGACAGCCGTTGTTTATAACGGAGCAGGCCCCGCCGGATATAGCCCGGCGCCAGCCCTAGGACCTCGCAGATATTTTCGAAACTGAAAACTCCCTCGTCATTCCCAAAGAACCACTCTTCGGTTTCCTGGTACATTTTCTTGTCGCGCCGACTCTTGGCGAAGCAACATCGCATATAGGAGTCGATGGCATCGCTCAGTATGGCCGCAATCAATCTTCTTTCCGGAGTCAGCGCGGGCCGGTATTGAAAAACGTGAAGATATTCGTGCACGGCCAAAACGTCGGGTTCACCAAATAAACGCCGCGTCTGTTCGTCACGGGAAGTATTCTCGTCGAATTTCGCATCAACCAAGTCGTCCGTCGCAAGCATGAATCACCTCATCAACAGCAGATTACCTGGAACAGGCCTGTTACACTGTTCTAGCAACTCGCATACCGCTGCGATTCACGGGCCGAAGTTATGGAAAAGGCGGCTTTGGTGGCTAGACGACGAAGAAAAAGCGAAGGAAAATGCGGAAACTGTCAGAATTTCACTGACGTTAGGTAACCTACCAATCCATGGCTCAATCTTGGTTGCTATCTAAATTGCAACTAAACCGCGCTCCGAATCGTCCTGTTCCTAGGACATTCGAGATTCTTTTTGCGCCGCTCAATTAAAGTGACACTGGGCTTGGTTGGCTATCGACCTTCCTCTAGCTGTTTGCTCATCTAGTGAGGGACTTGTCGAGTTCCCGCAAAAAGCCGCTTTTCGGGCGTCGTCTACTGATACACACGGCCAAAAAATCCTGTGTCATCCAATCTCTTACACAAGCTCATGTCGGCGATATCTTCCGGTTTAAGCTCCGCCGCTTTTGCGTTCAGCCCATGCTGCGCCATGAGTTTTAAGACCGACGCGATGCCGGGCAGGCTCGGACAGGGTTTGCGCGGAAAGGATTCGGCGATCATCTGATAGGCGCGTTCCAAACGATCGGCACGATCGATCCGTAAATTGCGCGCGATACTATCGACGACAATTTTCTTATTCGTAGGATTTTGCACAAAGGCGACGCCTTCGATGACCCCTTTAGAGAGGTTCTCGACGACTTGCGGATTGGCGCGAATATATTTGCGCGATGCTACCAAGCCCGACGATTGAAACGGGACATTCGCTTTGCCCAGATCGAACAGTGCCGGATACCCCTGTTGCACCACGATCTGCTCGACCTCCGGATTGAAAAACGCGGCGTCGATGCCTCCGGCGAACAAAGCGGACATGCGTTCCGGCGTGCTACCGGTGTTCAAAAGCGTGATGCGGTCGCGCCGCGGCACCAGGCCCAGATGATCCAGGCCCACGTAAGTCGCCAATGCGAGCGAGCCTGACGGCGTCCCGATACCAACTTTCTTGCCCTTTAGATCTTCCGCGCTCTTGATTCCTGGACGCACGTTCAAAAAGTAGTTTAGCTTTTCCTCCATGCCGAGGAGCATCGTCATGTCGCCGCCCGCGGTGACCGCGTTGGTGACATGAGTAGCGCCGAGCAAGCCGAACTGAATATCGCCTGCGAGCATCGACTGCATAGCGCGCCCGGCGATAATGTAGATCAACTGCGGATCGAGATTGTATTTGCGGAAGATCCCCTGCTCCTTGGCGATCCAGAGCGGCATCGCATTGCCCCCGATGGCGCCGTAGGCGAGCATGAATTTCGCCGGCGCTTCAGCGGCATAGCCCATTCCTATGA
>DASXSW010000535.1:0-5116 GCA_036505755.1 Binatia bacterium
GGGAACAACCAGACCGGAGGACTGAAAAGGCACGTTTTCCTTCGAGGTGTTGAGCAAAACCCGATAGCCTTCGCTGATGACCACTTGGCCGAATTCCGGCGAAAGGCTCGTTGCCTCGACGCTGCCGGCCCGCAACGCGCCCAGCCGTTCAGGGACGCCTCCGATGCCGAGCAGCACGATGTTATCGCGGCGCGGATTTAGTCCCAGGAAGTCGAGAGCCACATACGTCGCGACCGAAGCCGAACCGGACGGCGTCCCGATTGCGACCTTTTTGCCTTTGAGATCTTCCGCGCCTTTGATATTCGGCCGGGCGATGAAGAGGTAATCGAGGGTGTTCTGCATGCCGAGAATCATCGTAAAGTCGCCGCCGCCGGTGTTGGCGTTTACCACATGCGTCGCGCCAACGGTACCGACTGGCACTTGCCCCGCCAGCATTGCCTGCATCGCCCGCCCGGCGATAATGAATACCAGCTCCGCGTCGATGCCGTACTTGCGAAAAATTCCCTGCTCTTTGGCGATCCAAAGCGGCTCAACGTTATTGCTGATCGCACAGTGTGCAATCAGAAGCTTGGTTGGCTCGGCGGCGAATGACCTGGATTGTCCCCCAACGATGAGACAACCTATCAAGAAGATGATCAGCGCTCCGCTTCTCGTCTCTTCCCTCTTGTCTGTTGCCTCTCGCCTCATGCCTGTTTACGACTTCCAGCCATGCACCGTGACATCGACCAGTTGGCCTACAGGGTCATGCACGCCCATCTCGGCGAAACGGCCATCGCGCGGTTTCTTGTCTGCTTCGCCTTTAGCGCCAGAATCTTGCGCGGTCTTGAGAGTCTCTTCCATATTTTCCACCTGAAAGCCAAAGTGGTCGATGCCTTCCCGCCCGCCGCGCGCCGGCAATACGGCCATATTGATGTAGCCGTCAGTGAGATAGATCGCCCGGTTGCCGTCATCGCGCTTGGGGCCGCGCCACGCCTCGGTCATGCCGAAGGTTTTCTTGTAAAACTCTGCGGTCTTCTCCTGGTCCTCTACCTTGATCGCAATGTGTCTGATTTTTGCCATGGCTCTTTCCTCCTTTTTATTGTTTATAAACCTTGTCGGTGAAACCGCTTTTCCTAATCTCGTCGAGCACACTCGCGTTGATATAGCCGGCGGGAATTTGCACGTTGCCGGAGCCCATCATCTCCATTTCGGCCCGCAGGGCTTCTTCCTCGGGATACGGTATTTGTTTCATGGTGGCGCGCAATTCATCACACCATAGAGAAATATGCTCTTCGCTTACGCCGCGCATATACTTGCTGAGAATCCGCGCGGTGCCCGCCTTGTTCGTCTGGAAGTAGTGTAGGGTTTCGAGGTAGGCCCGCATGAAGCGCACGACCGCCCCGCGATCAGCCTTGAGTTTACGTTCCGTCGTCGTCAGCGGCGCGTCGGTACCGCGGAAGCCCATTTCGCGCGCGCTCGCGCCCTTCATCATTTTCGCCCTGCCGCGAAAAACCAAGAGCATGCCCGAGTCGCCGAGCACGCCCACTTCGATGCGCCCGGACTCCAACCCTTGCGCGACGCCCGGTGTGCCGCCCATTTGCAAAATTGTCACCTCGTTTTCCTTGATGCCGGTTTTTCTCAACGCGGCACGAAGAAAAGTGTCACCGCCAGAGCCATATTGAGTGACGCCGATAATCTTGCCATTGAGCTCCTTGAAGCTGGTCAAGGTCGAATCGGGTCGAAGCATGATGCGCTGCGACGAAAAATTGGTGAGCGACGATAGAATGACCACGTCGGCCCCTTGAGCTCTCGCTCTGAGCGATGCCGGAGCGCCCGCCTTTACGTAATCCAAATCGCCGGCGATCAGGGCTTGCACCGTCCGCGGCGTGCCGGGAATTAAGAGAACTTCGGCCGTAAAGCCGTACTTGGCAAGCATCCCTGAGTCCTTCGCCAGATGCAGCATGCTTTGCCCCGGATTGATCGCGACGTGCGCGAGCATCAGTTTCTGAGCCCAAACCGGATCTGCTAGCACCGTCCATCCCAGAATCAATATTGTCAACCAACCGGCCTTCATTTTATCTCGAACAATCCTTTACTTGTGTCATTCTTTGCTGTCAACGGCAGAGCCCCGGAAGCGCATTGGGAGCATGGCCAATGAAAGGACTTCAAGCGTAATCAACTTGACCAGCGGGCCGCACATGTCATACGAAGTTAATCATCCATTCTTTTTTTAAGGAGGCAACTTTATGTCGTTACATGTAAAAAGCACCGATGTCCCTGAGTACCAGCGAGATCAGACTGGCGAAGCTGGCACCGGTTCGATGGTTGTGCGCAAAGGCTACGGCAATGAATGCAGCCTGATGATCGCGACTAGAAGACCCGGCTATCACACCAAGCCGCACCAGCACGAATCCGAACAGATCAATTACGTTCTTGACGGCGAGATCTGGTTCTTCGTCAAGGACAAAGGTTATCTCTGTAAGAAAGGCGACTTCCATCGCATCCCGGCCAACACGGTGCATTGGGCGTTCAACCGCTCCGACAAAGACGCCACCGTCGCCGAGGCCCATGCTCCGGGGCTCATCGGCGGGCGTGCCGGCGATAGTGCCGCAGCACTGTTTGACGAAGGCGAAAAGCCCGACATCCGCGGCCCGGGGACAAACCGGTTCGTTCCCTACGATCAAGAAAAAGCCGAGGCCGCATACTTTAGCAAGTAAAACGATGGTGCTGAAAGTTTTATTGACACTGTGCGAGCTATGCATCTTATTGATGGCATTGTTCCTATACCCTACTGCCGCGCCGGGGCAGGAACTCCGCCGCATTCACTACGGCACGACGACGTCGACGGCGCATCTGCCGATCTGGGTCGCCAAGGACGCGGGGTTGTTCGCCAAGAACGGACTCAACGTCGAGCCCATCCATATTCGCGGCGGCGCGCTGATTACGATGGGAATCATGAGCGGCCAGCTGCAATTTTCCGGAGCCGGAGCCGAATCGATCGTCGCCGCGCGCATCGAAGGCGGCGATGTGGTGTTGCTCGCCTGCCCCGTCGATTCGGATCCTGTGTATCTAATCGCACGCCCGGAAATTAAGTCGCCCGCCGAGCTCAAGGGCAAAGCCACCGCGGTGACGCGCCTCGGCTCGACGACGCACTTTTATCTCCGCGCGGCTCTGCGACAGGTCGGCCTCGATCCGGAAAAAGACGTGACGATTTTGCAACTGGGCACCGGCACCGAAGCCGTCTCGGCGATGGAGGGCGGCCGTATTTCCATGGCGGCGTTAACGAATCGTTATGCGATCCCGCTGCTGCAACGCGGTTGGCCCATGTTCGTCGATTTGAGCACCACCGATCTGATTTATCCTTCGTCCTGCGTCGCTAGCAGCCGTGCCTTTGTGAAAGCTGAAGCGAAGGTCGTGGACGATTTTCTCCGCGCCTACGTTGCGGCAATCCAGCTGATCAAGAAGGATCAAAATTTCGCCGAAAGAACTTTCGCCAAGTGGCTTCGAGAAAAAGATCCGTACTTGATCAAAAAGACTGTCGAGTCTTATGCGAAGTTGTTCAAGGCAGCGCCCTACGTGCCCGACAAAGGAATCGAAACCGTGATGAAAGATCTCGCGAACAGACGGCCGATCTCAAAAGAATTCATCGGCCACCCTGAGTTGTTTCGCGACAACGGTCCATTGGAGAAGGCGCTCGCGCGATCATGAATAACACGCGAATTATTGTTATCGCCGGCACGCTGCTGCTCGGTCATATGACGGCGCATGCTCAGGAACTGCGCCGCATCTTTTACGGCACTTCGACCTCTGTGGCTCACCTACCCGTGTGGGTTGGCAAAGATACGGGACTCTTCGCCAAGAACGGATTAAACATCGAGCCCGTGCAGATTCGCGGCGGCGCAATCAGCACTATGGCGATCATGAGCGGGCAAACGGTCCTTTCCGGCGTAGGTGCCGGCTCGGTGATCGCCGCCCGTGTCGAGGGTGGCGACATCGTCCTGCTCGCCTGCCCCACCGATCTGGAACCGGTGTCTCTCATCGCGCGGCCCGAGATAAAGTCTCCGTCCGATCTCAAGGGAAAAGCGGCTGGAATCACGCGCCTCAACTCGTCCATCCATTTTTATCTCCGATCCGCTGCGAGAATGGTCGGCGTGGATTCCGACAAAGAGATGACTCTCCTCCAGCTCGGCGGCAGCCCGGAGATCGTCACCGCACTGGAGAGCGGAAGAATCGCTGCGGCCGCATTGACCATACGGGATGTCCTACCGTTCATGCAGCGCAACTGGCCGGTGCTCGTTGATTTAACCAAAACCGATCTGGTCTATCCCTCATCGTGCGTGACCAGCAGTCGCGCATTCGTCAAAGCCGAGCCCAAAACGGTCAACGCCTTCTTGAACGTTTACGTAAGCGCGATTCAGCTGATCAAGAAAGATCCAAAGCTCGCAGAACGGACTTTGATTAAATGGCTGAAGGAAAAAGAATCGGCGAATTTAACTAAGTCCGTGGAAGCTTTCGTCCGTCTGTTCAAGCCCGTCCCTTACGTACCGGACAAAGGCATCGAAAACGTTCTCAAGGATCTAGCGAACCAGCGCCCGGTGCCGAAAGAGCTTATCGGCCACCCGGAGCTGTTTCGCGATCATGGACCATTGGAGAGAGTCTTGCCGAAATCATGAAAGCGGCTCCCTTACTCTTTGTCATCATCGTTCTTTCACTCCTGGTTCATCCGCCGTCCGCTCGCGCCGAAGATCTGCGCCGCATTCTTTACGGGACAACGGCATCACCATCCCACTTACCGGTCTGGGTCGCTAAGGAGGCCGGTTATTTCGAAAAGAACGGTCTCAATGTTGAACCGGTGCAAGTTCGCGGCGGTTCTCTAATCACTTTGGCGATCATCACCGGCGACTTACCTTTCTCCGGGGCGGGCGCCGAGTCCGTCGTCGCCGCCCGCGCGGCGGGCGGTGATGTGGTTTTACTGGCGTGTCCCGTGGACGCCGACCCGGTCTATTTGATCACGCGGCCGGAAATAAAATCGGCGCAAGATTTAAAAGGTCAGGCCAGCGCCGTCACGCGCTACGGCTCTACGACCCATTTCTATTTGCGCGCAGCCCTCAAGCATGTCGGACTTAATCCAGACAAG
>DASXSW010000536.1:0-4466 GCA_036505755.1 Binatia bacterium
CTTGGACGAGATTTTTTTGCATTGACGCGATGATTTCTTGCGTGCCGCCCAGCTGAATGAGTGCGACGTCCTTGATGGGTTGGAGACGATTTTTCATTAGTACGTGGCGCGCCACGAAGTCAGAGAAAGCGCCAAAGCGAGATACGCCGACGGCCTTGCCCTTGAGATCACCGATACTGGCAATGGGGGAGGTGGTAAAAAATGACGATTGTCCTGTGTCGTACTGGCAACCGACCATGGTAAGGTCGGCGCCGGCGAGATTGGCATCGACCACCGCGCCGGCGGCCGAGTAAACGATATCGATATCGCCGGCGAGCAGTGCCTGGACCGCTCGAGTACTCGAACCGATGTAAAGCAGCTCCAGGTCGGCGCCGTATTTTTGATACAGGCCCGCGTCTTTGCCGACCCAAAGAATGGTGAAAGTTCCGGCAAATGCCGTATACGCGACGCGTAGCTTCTGGGCGTTTAGCACGCTCACGTTTACAAACATGAACAGCGCTAGCGCCGATAAACCGAGGATAAGCTGGGGGTTAGTGCGTCGCATCCTCAACACACTGGAGTGGTTCAGACGGGTTCCGGTAAATCACGATCACGACGACGCTGTCAAGGTTCCTTGAGCGCCAAGTAAATGCCCATGTATGGTGAGGCGATGGACGCGGCGAGGCTCGATCGATCGACGCCCGCGAGATGGTTTTCGCCTTGACGCTAATCTTGCTTGTAACCTATGTTGTGCGTGCTTTACGTTGTACCTTAGCGTTCGCCTTAATACCGACAGAGCTAGGTTCACGTATGAAAAAGCGCAAAATCGTTGCGCTAACACTAGCACTTTTCAGCGCGCTCAGTGCGATGGCGTGGAGCGCCACCCCTGAGGCGCAGGAAAAAATTAAATTTCCTGTCGGCGTCGGCACCAAGACGATTGGTACTAACATGTTCTGGCTGGCGACGAAAAAGGGTTTTTTCGATGACGTTGGATTGGATGTTCAGCCGGTGCTGCTGCGCGGGACTGCGATTACGATGCAAGCGCTGGTGAGCGAATCGCTGTTTCTTGCGCTCGGCTCGGCCGACGCGACGATCGGCGCTGCTGCGACCGGCGCCGACCTCGTTGCCGTAGGCGGCGTTGTTAACGGTCTGACTCAGGCGATCGTCGGCGGAAAGAATTACAAAAATTTAAAGGATCTGCGTGGCGCGACCATCGGCGTGCAGGTGCTGACTTCCGGCGCGACCAACGTTTTGAAGCAGATTCTCAAACAAAATGGCCTGGAGTATCCGGCGGATTACAAGCTCCTCGCTGTCGGCGGCGGCAGCTTCAACCTCGCGGCGCTGATCTCGGGACAGCTCGGCGCGACCTATTTGGTCGTGCCGCTCGATTACACCGCCGAGCAGCAGGGCTTCAATGTGCTGGGCTATTTCAAAGACTACTTTCCCAACTATCAGCTGTCAGTCCTCGCGGTGAAGCGAGCTTGGGCGGAGAAAAATCGCGGCCTGCTGATCCGATTCCTCAAGGGCGCCGTGCGCGCGCATCGGTGGCTATACGCGAACAAAGAGGCGGCGATCGATTTTCTCGCCAAGGAAATCCCGCTCAAGCCGGAACTTGCGCGGCGAGGTTGGGAGTACTACACGACAAATCGAATCTGGCATCCGAACGCGGAGATCAATCTCGAGGGCCTGAAATTCACCATGCAAGTCTATGCCGAACAGATCAAAGGGCCGCTTCCCGATCCAGGGAAATATATCGATCAGAGTTATCTGCAACAGGCGATTCGCGAGTTGGGCGAGCGATGAGACAAAAGGGAGAAAATAGAATGTCGATGATGTTTCACCGGCGCTTGCTCCTGGCGGCGCTATGGGCGTTTCTTTTCGGCGCCGAGGCGGGAGCCGAAAAGATTCGCACGTCGGTGCCGGGTCTGAATCTGAATTACTTATCGATTTTTTCCGCGGACGCCAAAGGATTCTTCAAAGACGAAGGGTTGGAAAATGAGACGATTGTCATCGGTGGGCCCGCGGGTATCGCGGCATTGATCAGTGGTGATGTTGACTTCAGCGGTGCGGGAGGAAGCGGGCTGAGAGCGGCGGTCAAGGGAGCGCCACTCAAAGCAATCATGTACCAAACCGAGCGGCCGACATGGTATTTGATCGTTCATCCAACGATCTCACAGGTTTCCGATCTCAGAGGGAAAAAAATCGGCGTTGCGTTGCTTGGTGACAGCGAGGACCGTTTCACGACTTTGTTCGTCGAACGCGGCGGACTGTCGGCAAAGGACGTCATTAAAATAACTCTGGGGACGAGCCCGGGTGACAAAATTCTTGGCATCAAGAGCGGCGCTGTGGCAGCCGTGGTGCTCGACCCGGCAGGCGCCGTCGCCGCGGAGAGAGAAGGCTTACGAAATTTTGCCTTTCTCGGCGATATCTTTTCCTTGCCGTTTCAAGGATATGTCACCACCGATAGGAAAATCGCTGAAAATTCGGCGCAGCTCAAACGCTGGGTGCGAGCCGTGATTCGCGGCTTGATGTTCTTGCGCGAGCGACCCGACGAGGCCGCCGATGTCGCGATGAAAAAACTCCAGCTCAGAAATGCCACGAAAGCCATGCTGATCGAGGCGATCAAGCGCTATGTTCGCGCTCTGCCGCCAGGCGTTCCCGGTTTGCCGTCGGCGGAGGGGATCAAGAATATTCTCGAGTACGAAGTAAGGCTGCCTTTGAAGATGGACACGCCCGTCGCTGCGGAAAAATTCTTGGACTTGCGCTGGGCGGCCGAAGTTAAGAAAGAGATCGAACAAAAGGGCAAGTGAGCCTAAAAAGCACTTGCAACCTCGATGCGTCGCAAAATACTTTTCACTATAAACTTTTTAAAGAGAGATAAATGATGAATCCCACGTCGGCTGTCGATCTCCGCTCCATGCGCGTCGATCTGGTCGGCAGTTTGCTGCAGCCGCAAACTCTCAAAGATGCGTTTGCCAAGTATGACGAGGGAAGCGCTCGCGAAGTCGATCTGAAAGATGCGGTTAGGCGGCTATGCCGAATTCGATAGACAAGGGTTTCGAGCGTCGGGCGTGTATCCGCCCGACGCTCGAAACAGCGAGGATCTAATCTACTGGTTTGTTCTATCGGAACGATCGATCGCGGTCACCGGGTTCGCGCATCGACCAGGCGAATCTTTGTTGTGCGCAGAAGCGGCGAGCGGCATCGACTTCTTTTCTCGAACCTTCCAGGTCGACCTGCACGTTGAAGCAATGTTCACGGCCGCGGAAGCGGTAATTCTCCACCGGACGGAGCTCTATTTCATTCATGCCGGGGCGAAGATTAATGCGCCGTGCCTGGGCGACGATATCGCCGGCTTCCCGGACCGAGATTTCGGTTTCGCATTCGCGGTTACCGTTGAACTGGACGCGCACTTTCCAGGAGCGAATTCGCTGGCCTTCGACCATCGGGTCCGGGGACATGTCCAAGTCTTGAATTTGTAACCGGTCGCCACGGCGACAGCCGCCTCGTCCGTCCGCTGCAGTAGCCTCGCCGATCAGGTTTATAAATGGCGCGCTCAGGAGTCCGGTCAATAACGCTGCTTTGATCCAATTCATAATTACCTCCTTGTGATAGCCTTTGTGCTTTAGACGAGTGAAATTATCTCTTGCTACAATACGATTTGGCAAGCGACTTCTTTATGCATCTGACTCCAAGGCTTCCAAACCTGCCATTAACCGGCCAAAACCCCTAATACTTTCTCCATAATGTCACTCAGCGTCACGTCGTAGCAGTGGATCTCAAGATGTTCCTGATAATAGCTTCGCTGGTTCTCGTCTTCGGAAGCAATGTCGGTAAAGTCGCACAGTGCGGCAGAGGGACTTGCCGTTGGCATCGAAGGCCAAGGACTAACCGATCAAAACTTTCGAGTGACTCGATTCGTACCAACGCGTTTTAGGATCTATGCCGTTAGATGTTTTGCCAGCCGTATAGCTTCGCCGGATTATCGACGAGGATTTGCTTGCGGATCGTTTCGTCCGGAACAGAGGTCAATAAAAAGTCGAGCAGGTCGCCGTCGTTCGGCATGGGCACCGCGATCCCGCCATGCGGCCAGTTGCTGCCCCAGACCACGTGGTCCGGCCTTGCTTCGACTATCGCACCGACGACTGCGAGCATGTCGGAATAATCCGGCGGGCCGGATTCTGATAGTTGGTAGAAACTATAGAGATTGATCCAGGCACGCTCTTCGTTCCTGAGAATCGCGAGCAGTTTGCGAAATTCACGATCGTTTTTGTTTTGATGCGGCTCGGAGTGGGCTACGTGATCGAAGACGTAGGGCACGTTGAGTGAATTCAAGAACGGCACGTCGCCGATCACTTCCGCCATCGATTGTGACATAAACTCGATATGCCAGCCGAAACCGGCGGTGCGCGTAATCATTCGCTTCGTATCTTCGAATGACAAACCACCTCTGCCGTTGGCTTTGATGCGAAAGCCGGTGAAGCCGC
>DASXSW010000537.1:0-10210 GCA_036505755.1 Binatia bacterium
GGGCAAGTTCAGCGCGGCAGTTGTCGCCGGGCTAACGTTTTTATTCGTCTGGGCGTTGTTCGACCAGCTGATGCATCTCGCCTGGCCGGAAGCGGCGCTCTTCACGCTCTTCCGATAGGTCCTGCAATGCACTGCTGTCGCTCTTCTCATTGATTTCGGCGCCACTTTCACTACAATCAAAGCGGTCTTTTAAACTGGCCCGATTTCCCTATCCATACCTCTAATGACATGATATTTATGGATTATAGTGAGTGATAAAGCGGACATAGAACTGGACATTTCAGCGGTCATAGATCGTCAGGAAGCGGTCGCGCTGATGGAGCCGTTGCTTATCGCCGAAGGTTCACGTCACCGCGGTGAACTTACCGATCTTGCGATCGAAGTGGCGGCCCGCTCGGCCGGATTCCGGCGCAGCCTGCCCGATGGTGTGCGCACAGCCCTGGCCGATCTGGTGCGAGCTATGAACTGCTACTACAGCAATCTCATCGAAGGGCACGATACGCATCCCATCGATATCGAGCGGGCACTCAAGAACGACTACAGCAACGATCCGCGCAAGCGAGACCTTCAGCTCGAAGCGAAGGCGCATATAAGCGTTCAGCGGTGGATCGATGCCGGAGGACTAGCGGGCCGCTCGCTATCGCTCGCAGGCATCAAAGAAATACACCGTCGTTTCTGTGAGCTACTGCCTGATGATCTTCTTTGGATTGAGAACCCCGATACCGGCGAGCGACTGAAAGTTGTGCCCGGCCGGCTGAGGGACCGCGATGTGCGTGTCGGCCAGCACGTCCCTATCAGCCCCGGTGCGGTTCCGCGATTTCTCGCGCGGTGCGAGAACGCCTATGGCCGTTTGGGAAAAACGGATGCAATTCTCTCAGCTCCCGCGGCGCACCACCGCCTGCTGTGGATACACCCGTTCATTGATGGCAATGGGCGCGTCGCACGACTGGTATCACACGCGAGTCTCCTCGAGACTTTGGATACCGGTGGCATGTGGTCGGTTGCACGCGGTCTCGCCCGAAATGTCGCGGCTTACAAAAGCCATCTCGCCAATTGCGATCGGCCCCGCCGGAACGATCTTGATGGGCGCGGCAATTTGAGCGAAGAAGCGCTTGCCGATTTCACGCGATTTTTTCTGGAACTGTGCATCGACCAGGTGAGGTTCATGGAAGAGCTCGTTCAACCGGATCGCTTGCGCACCCGTATTCTCATGTGGACCGAGGAAGAGATCCGACTAGGTCATCTTCCGCCGAAATCGGGAAGTATTCTCGAAACCGTACTCTATCGCGGCGAGCTGCCGCGCGGCGACGCGGCCAATGTCGTCGGCACCGGCGACCGCCAAGCGCGCCGTATTGTTTCGGCCTTAGTCGATAAGGGCGTACTTACATCCGAAAGCGCGCGCGCGCCGCTGCTCCTCGCATTCCCAGCCGCACTCGCATCGCGGTGGATGCCGGGGCTGTTCCCCGAAAGGACGGAGTAGCCGTGCGTCTCCTCTGGCCACCAGCATCTTGTTGCTAGAGTTGACTCTCAAATCTGTATGGCTCAACTCTGTCCGTGATTTCGATCCGCAATAAATCCTCTCCCACGATCAACGGTCCTTGGTATTTCTTTCTTGTTGCCGGGACGAGATCGTCCACGGTAGCGC
This sequence comes from Binatia bacterium, assembly GCA_036505755.1. GTDB lineage: Bacteria > Desulfobacterota > Binatia > UBA9968 > UBA9968 > DP-20. The sequence continues at coordinate 1,646 of DASXSW010000537.1, forward strand.
CGCCGAAAAGCAAAAGATGATTGTAGACGGCGAGTTTCGGTTTGACACGCGTGAAAACCTCGGCTGCTTGCTCCGGGGTGGTGTGGTTGCGGGCGATCCGCTTGAGTTGCTCCTGCCCTTCCACCGCACTGCCGGCGACGGCGGTCACTTCATGAACGATGAGATGCACATTTTGGGAATGCCGAATCAGGTTTTCATTGTAGGTCGTGTCGCCGGATAGCACGGCTGCGCGGCCCTGGTAATCGATGCGATAACCATAGGCGGGCAGTTCTTCGCCGCCATGATCGACCTCGAACGCGACGACCTTGATTCCGTCTCTGTTAAAAACGACGCCTTCACCTACATCTCGTGCCTCCAATCTCACGCCGTCCGGCGGATAATTTCGGCTCCGGACGCGAATATCGACGGCGAATGCCCTGGGTAAATGCTCCATCATTTGTCGAGTCCCTTCCGGTCCCCAAATCTGCAGCGGAACACTACGCTTGCCCCAGGGTCGGCCGATCCATCCGGTAAGCCACAAATCCGGGAACCCAACCACATGGTCGGAATGGTGGTGGGTAAGAAACATTCCCGTAATATCGCCAAACGGAATCCCAAGCTGGTGCAATCGCTGCATAGCGCCGCGACCCGCGTCGAAGATGAATTTTTCCTTGCCGACTTCGATCAGCGTGCTGGGCCCAAAGCGGTCGAGACGCGGAGGCGGCGCGCCGCTTCCGAGGAGAGTTATTCGAAAAGTATCGTGAGATGGTTCCGTCATAGATTACTCCTCAACGAACTGGGCGATCGGCCGCGGGCTTGGCGTCCCAACAATCTTTGGATCGTTCCTATTTTCAACCTAACCGACACCGGCTGTAGAGGCCTCTGCGGTGCTGACTAGCCTTCTCGCACCCATCGCATATCCCCGGAAGCAGCGCTCGGGTGCGGCGGAACCCCCCTGTCGCCGCGCCTTCGCTTTGAAAGCCGACGCCATTCAGGCCAGCGAAGCTGGCATGCCGCAATTCATTTTTCTTCGTTCTACCAGACAAATGGCACCAATCGATACCGCACTTTCTGAGTGTACTCCGTATATCCCGGCAGATTCTTATGCAGGAATCTTTCCTCATCGAGCAGCCGCCATAGAAGCGCAGGCATGAACAAGACGAGCGCGAAGAGGCCGGACCACGAGCCGAGCGCAAGCGGAGTTCCTATAAGCAAAGGAAGCGCTCCGGCATACATCGGGTGGCGCACGATGGCGTACGGACCCGTCGAGACGACGGTTTGCCCCTCGGCTACCTGGATCGTGGAGGCAGCATAACTATTCTCGCGAATGACGAAGTAGATCAACAAAAATCCCAGCGCGATCAGGAGGTCGCCTATCACAGAGACATAGGGCGGGACGCGCGACCACATAAAGCGACGGTCGAATGCCGGAACAACCAAGAGCGCGATAAATCCCAGCAGCGCGAAAACCATGATGATCTTTTGAGTCGTTTCCTTTTCCGCCGTTGGCCCGACCTTCATGCGCCGCTCCAGAAGCTGCGGATCTTGTTTCGCGAGATACACCGTGATGGCGGCCGACGCTCCGACAAAGACAGCCATAAAGACATACGCCTGCCAGTAATCGAGCGTCCCCGCGGGCACAAAAAGAAGCGACGCCATCACGAGAAAGCCGAAAATCGATGACCGGAGTGCTCGAAAATGGAGATTGTTCATACTTGTGAATTATAGATCCTATTAAGCTTGATGGCCTGCCACGTCGTTGTCATAAGCCTAGCGCTATAGGCCGGGATCATGAATCTATTTGTCCAGCCGACCACAGTGATATTGGATCGATGCGCCAATCCATAAAAAAATGACGATAGAGCCGTAAAACAAGAGCAAACCCAGCCACGCCAAAATCGTCGCCCATTTTAAGAGATGCTGGACCTCTGACCACCGCTCATTGTGAATCAAGCTTCTGCTCAGTAAGGTGAAAACGATCGGCGAGCTGAGATCACGATAAGCCCGAATAGGCCATGCAGGCGGGAAGGAATACACGACTGAGAAAGCGAAGACGAACAAGTCGCACGAACACGAATTGTTGGGATGCGTTGAGCGGAACGAAGCGTGGTCTCGTCGATCAAATTCTCCGGGCTCTGAACGATGTGTCAGAAGGTCGCACCTATGAAGCGGTAATCGCGACTTGCGCCGAGGAAACGCATCGAAACTGGAATTCTGTGATTTGCCATTAGATTCCGAGCTTCGCGAGAACAGACTTCACCGTCGTCCGGGAAGTTTCTGGATCGTATGACAAACATCAAAAGTAAAAGACGCGACCCCAATGGTCGACGCGATGATTCACAAGAACGCTCGCTGTAGAGAGGTTACGAATTGGATGCGCGGAATTGATTTCATGCTCAGCCGCTCGTCATTTGTAATAAATAGATCCACGCGGACCTGAGCCGCGCACGCTAGCTGAATGGCGTCCGGTGGGCGGATCGTACGATCGTTGCGAATTCCTGCATAAAGTCGAGCAGCTTCGACATCGAAAGGAATAATCTCGGCCCCTTGACGCAGCGCCGCTTCGTAGCGGCGGGCGAGTACTTCATCGTTGGATTCGAGTGGCTTAACCAGGATTTCGCCTAGAGTTAACGCAGATGTATAGAGATCATCGTTTCTTTCGATCATCCGTTTGCGTAATCTAGCTACTCGCTCTGATGAGTCGCCGTAATCTTCAATCAAATAGATAAACAGGTTCGTGTCCCAGAAAATTCGGCTCACTCCCAACCTCCACGGAGTCGGTTCACGTACTCGTCCGCATGCTCTCCGACCCAAATCTCCTTACCAAGCCCGCGCAACTCAAGGATGGGATCGCTCTTTTCAACGCGTTTTCGCTTGCCAACAAATTTGTCCTGGTACCAATCCAAGAGTGTCTGATGTGAGGAAGGTATGTTTTCCTTGCTTGGAGTTACCTTGCCGCCGCGGCGTTCTGGATGGAAATCATCACCTTCGCGGAACAGACGGCGCGTGTTTTTTCCGGTTGCATAAAGCATACGATAGCGCCCCGGGTTGGGCGGGAGATTCGCTACGCAATGAAGATATGCGTGCACTTGAACGCCCGGCCTGAGCTCGCCGGTTAGGTTCTCACGACGTGCTCTGGCGACGATTTCTGAAACAGAAAAATCTTCGCGCTTCGGGTTTTCACGATGCAGCAGTGCCGTGGCGATCCATACCTCGTCAGCTACTTTTATTGGAGCGAAGGGTTTGGCCTTCTTCATATTATCCTCCAGATTAGAAGTAAACTTAGCTAACCTTATTAATGGATGAAGATATTGTCAACCTGCCTTGTTCGGCAATGATAGCAAGCATCTACTCCGAATTTCAGGAGCCGGTCGAGCGCTATTCAACGATCGCCCTGGCTTTCCGAAAGACGGAAGATTTTCAAAAGCACACCCTTCATGGATAAGGGGCGCGCTCAGAAGTCGCGTCAACGTCGAAAAAAGCAGCGGCAACGTGTTTGCCGATATTGGATTCGCCAATCCCGAACGCGAGCAGCTCAAGGCCCATCTCACTCTGCACATCTACCGCATCATCAAGAGTCGCGGCCTCACATAGGTACAAGCCGGCGAAATTCATCAGGTAGCCCCACGTTTCTACCCTGATGGGTTATCGTTCAGGGAAATTTTCAGTCGAACGACTGATGGACTTTTTAATTGCGCTCGGCCCGGACGTTGAGATCACGGTCAGGCCGACTCGCAAACAACGCTGTCAGGTATCGATTGTCCTTGCTGGATCATCACCGCGCGGTTCCTGGCTTGAGGACGCGATTATTGTTGATTGGTCAAAGCCCGAGCTAGGCTATGACCCGGTTTTAGCAGTCTGAGTCTCGCGCCTGCCCCAAATATCTATTGGCTTGTTTCACTTTCTCAACGGTTGGTCGGCGGCGTTATCCGCAGGATCTGGCCGGCGCGTGCGTCGGTGAGTAAATAGAGCGAGCCGTCCGGCGCCTGACGTACGTCGCGGATGCGCTCTCGCAGATCGCCCAGGTAGCGTTCTTCCTGCGCGACTTTGCCGTCCTTCATGACGAGACGCACCAATCCGCCCGGCGTGAGCGAGCCGACGAGAAAGTTGTTTTTCCAGCCCGCGAACAGTTCTCCCGTATAAATGACCATGCCTGACGGCGCGATCACCGGATCCCAGTAGTAAACCGGCTGCTCCATCCCCTGTTTCGCCGTGCCTTCGCCGATCTTCAAATAAGAGTAGTGGGTGCCGTAGGAGATGACCGGCCAGCCGTAATTTTTCCCGGCTTCCGGATGGTTCAGCTCGTCACCGCCGCGCGCGCCGTGCTCCACGGTCCAGAGCTGACCGGTTTCGGGATGGAGCACAGCCGCTTGGACGTTGCGATGGCCGTACGACCAGATCTCCGGCCGCACGCCGTCGCGGTTGACAAACGGGTTATCGCGCGGCGCCGAGCCGTCCGCGTTGATGCGCACGACTTTACCGAGGGTCACCGATAGGTCCTGGGCTTTCTCAGAGTGATTGAAGCGCTCGCCCAAAGTCACGAACAACGTGCCGTCGCGGCGAAACACGATCCTCGATCCCCAGTGATTGGAGCCGCTCACTTTGGGTTGTTGACGCCAGATCACCTGCGTGTTTTCGAGACCGTGCTCGCCAAGCCGCCCCCGCGCAACGGCGGTCCCCGCACCGCCTTCGCCGGATTCAGCAAATGACAGGTAGACAAACCGGTCCTTATCGAATGTCGGACTCAGCGCCACATCCAGAAGCCCGCCCTGTCCGCTCGCGTAAACCTTGGGGACTCCAGTGAGTGGTTCGGAGAGCCGGCCGTCCGCTCCCACGATGCGCAAGCGCCCCGGGCGTTCGGTGACGAGCATCCGCTTGTCTGGCAGGAAAGCGAGGCTCCAGGGATGTTCGAGGCCTTTGGCGATAGTCTGGACGTCAACGACTCCCTTTACTGAGGCCGGTGTCGGCGAGCGCGGCGCCTGGCCTTGTACCGGCGCCTGGGCGCACGCTGACACGAAGGCGACGAGCAGGAGACAGGTTTTCAGGCGATAGGTTTTCTTATTCAACCGGGTTGGACGGCCTACGATGAACGAAACATAAATTTTATTCAGTAACATGCCCCTTTTTCCTTGATAGAAACCCGCACCATTGTAATACGCGCATAACACGCCTGCGCTATTTTTCTGAAAGCATAAAATTTGAAGTGGTGTGGATCAATCCGCGATGCGGATAAATCCGTTCTCTGAATTTTCGATTCGTCGCGCGTCAATAGCTAAAAGCGGACTTGACCCTTTCTCTTGGATTTTGCTCCCTGAAGTGGCGAACTTACGGAGTGAAATTCTGTTGATGCCGTTTGCGGCGTGGGCATAAGCCGGACGTAAAACCGCTCCAATAACGTATTTTTCCAATAGCCTCGTTAGGAAATCGGTCAAGCTCGATCCGGCGAGAATCACGTCCTATCATTCAAGATGTTCGTACGGACAATTACCTAAAAGACCGTGAAGTTACCAAACCTCGGACGAAATACCTTGGCATTGGCGTTGCTGGTTAGACCGTAAAACAGTTCACATAACGAGGCGCTAAGCCTGTCTCTGGAGGTAACTGATTATGGCTCGACCCCGTCCGAACGTTCTAGTTGTAGATGATGACGCCGCTACGCGCGATGGTCTGACTGCGCTGTTGGAAAGCTGGGGCTATAATGCCTTGGCCGCACCCAACGGCCAGGCTGCGCTGCAACGGTGCAACCAGGATCTGCCCCACGCGATTGTAAGTGACCTCATCATGCCTGGCATGACCGGGCTTCAGTTTATCGAGGCCTTACATGAACGCGTGCATCAGGTCGCGATTATAATGCTTACAGGCCAAGCAACAATTGAAACCGCAGTGCAAGCGATGAAGCTCGGTGCCTATGACTATTTGCCGAAACCGTTGGAGCCGGCGAAGCTGCGTACGGTACTTGAAAAGGGACTCAAGCAAATAGGGTTCGCCCGCGAGGCGAACATACTGCGTCAGAAGTTGGTGTCTCCGTTGGGCTCCTATGGTGAACTCATCGGCAAATCGCCAACCATGCGCCAGGTCTATCAACGACTGAGCCATATAGCCCCTACGAACGCCCCTCTACTGGTAAGTGGTGAAAGCGGCACTGGCAAAAAACTTGTCGCGCGTACTCTTCATGATCTTTCTCCACGGCATGAGGGAGCTTTTTTGGCGCTGAATTGTGCCGCCATGGCGCCCACGTTGATGGAGAGGGAACTCTCCGGTTATGAAAAGGGGGCGTTCCCGAATGCTTTAGGACGGCACTCGGGCTGCTTCGAGCAAGCCGACGGCGGGACCCTTTTCCTCGACGAGATCACCGAGATGGCGGGAGAGGTTCAGGAAAAACTTCTGCGAGTCCTGGAAGAAGGGCAGGTGCGGCGGGTCGGAGGCACCGCAAGTATTCCCGTTGCAGTCCGCGTCGTCGCTGCCACGAGTCGTCTGCCTACGAACGCCGTCAAAGAAGGAAAACTCAGACAGGATCTTTTTTATCGTTTGAAGAGCTTTCATCTGGTGCTTCCACCGCTCCGTGAACGGGGTGATGATATCCCGCTATTGGCGCGTTATTACCTGGAGTTATTCGGGGAAAAATATCAGCGGCCGATCATGCCCTGGGCTCCTGACTTTCCTGCGGCACTACTCGCCCATTCGTGGCCCGGCAATGTGCGCGAGCTACGCGACGTAATGGAACAGTTGGCATTGCTGGCTCCGGGTCCAAGTCTGATCGCCGCCGATTTTCAGCAGTGTTGTGTCAATGCCGTGCGTGAAGATAACCCGGGCAGTGATCACCAAATTGCGTTGCGGTTTTAGCAATCCTGTTCGACCCTTGCCTCAGCCATCGGATCATCTCTTTTGCGGACAGCCGCTGATGTCCACGAGTTACTTGCCGGTTTTGACGAATATTTCGTTGAGCAGTTTGTCCGCCGGTCTGCGGTCGGAAAATCTCGGGTCGTCGCCTTCAAAATAGTCCGCGCCCTCGATGCGGCGGTTTTCCGGAGACACGTTGTTCTTCGGAATATCGATCCGGAATGAGTCCGAGCCGTCGCGCTTCTGGAATTCGATCTGGCCGTCACGGGAGAGTAGCCAGTTGACGAAAACCTTGGCGGCATTGGGATGCGGCGCCTTATCGATGAAGCTGATGGTGCCGCCGCCTGAGCTCAACGTGCCGCCTTCCTTGAGCTCGAGAGTTTCCCCCACAGGAAGCCCCTGCTTGATCGCTTTTTCGCTTTCCCGGGTGTTGCAGGGGATGCAGACGGCGAATTTGCCGGCGGCCAGCCAATCGATCGGCTGGCGGTAGTCACGGGCGAGGGTCACGTCCATCTCGCCGTAGAGCTTGCGCATGAACTCTGGGCCGAGCTTGGGATGGTAGTAAAAAAAGACGACGGGAGTGTCCATACCGTTCATGCGAGGATCGGTGGCGACGATTTTCCCTTTCCACTTGGGATTGAGCAGGTCCCAATAGGTCGTGAACTCCTTCGGGCTCACGAGGTTGGTGTTGTAGCGCAGCTCGACGAAGGTGCCGTTGCCGACAAAGGCAAAGATGTACTTTCCGTCGGCGTCAGCGTATCGGTGCTTGCCCTGCCACCATTTCGATTTATCCAAAACTTCCGGCAGGAGGAGGAGCGGCTGAATCGGAGCGAGGACGTTGGCGGGGTAAAGGGTTGCATGAGCCGTGCCCCTGCCGCCGACGAAGACGTCCACCAGATATTTTCCCGCGCGTCTTTCGGCGATGATTTTCGGCCCGAATTGGGAACCGCGCCCCGCGACCGCGGTGATCTTGATCTTGGGGTAAGCGCTCTGGAAGGCCTCTTCTATCTTGGTCTGCGACGCGGCGCCGCCCAGGTAGATGACGAGCTGCCCCTCCTTTTCCGCCGCCGCGACGGTCTTTTCCCACTCGGTTCGCCGCGACGTTTCCGCGGCGGGAGCGTAGCAAGGTAACAGGAGTAAAACTGCAAAAACGACTGCGGCGGAATGGTTTTTCATTTTGCCGAATGTAACGAAACCTATTTGCCGGGCTTGCCCAATATTTCGTTGAGCAGTTTGTCCGCCGGTCTGCGGTCGGAAAATCGGTCGTCGTCGCCGTCGAAATATTCCACGCTGTCTGTCCGCAGATTTTCTTCCGGCACGTCGTTTTTAGGAATGTCGATCCTGAGCGAGTTAGAGCCGGTGCCGGGCCGGTCCTTGCGGCCTTTCTGAACTTGCGCTTGTCCCGCGCGGGAAAGCAACCAATTGATAAAAACCTTGGCCGCGTTGGGATGCGGCGCCTGATTTATAAAGGTCAAGGTGCCGCCCGAAGAAGTCAGTGTGCCGCCTTCCTTCAAAGTCGAGATTTGCGCCACCGGCAGTCCCTGCCGCATGGCGCTGTCCATCTCGTCGCTGACGCAGGGAATGCACAGGGAGAATTTTCCCGTTGCCAGCCAGTCCACCGGTTGGCGATAATCGCGCGCCGTCGTCACATCCATTTCGCCGTAAAGGCGCCGCATGAATTCGGGCCCGAGCTTGGAGTTGTAGTAAAAAAACAGCACCGGCGTGTCCATGCCGCGCGTCCTGGGA
>DASXSW010000538.1:0-10603 GCA_036505755.1 Binatia bacterium
GCTATCGTCCTCGCGTTGGAACACCGCCTTGTAGAGATCCGGCCGTCGTTCTTTCAGCCATTTCTTGGGAACCTCGGCGTCGCCAAAACGCTGCAAGATCCAGGAGCGCGCTTCCATATAGCCTTGCTCGGAGGTAAACCAGCGGTTGGTCTTCACGGCTTTCATCGCTTCTTCTTTACTCACGCCGAGCAATTGATATTCCGGAACGATCTGCGCTTTAACGCCGCGCTCTTCGTAGGCACGTTTGATCGCTTGCAGGATCATCTCTTCCGCCATTGGTTCGGCAAAGATCGCAACCGTTTGCCCCTTCTCCACCAAGCCTAACGGCGTTCGTCCGCCGGTCTGGCGCACCGCCGCGCGCGCGAAGGGCATTACGTCTTCAATGTTCTTCGGCGGTCGAACGTAGGATGGAAACCGCGGCGGCGGATATTTCCCTTTTTCCTGCGCGCCAGCGAGACCCAAGGCGAGAAGTAGCGTAATCCCTAGCAGCCCTATTCCAGCAGTGCGCATAAAGAAAATCCCCTCAAGCTATTGAACTTTTGAACGTTGAACCGCGAAGTGTCATCGCTTCGCCTGTTTCGCCGGATAAAAATACTCATAGGTTCCCGCTTCAACTTTTTTCATGACCTCGGCAAATGTTTTCCACGGGTCTTTCGCGTAGTCCTCATACTTTCCTGGCACGTTGATGCCCGGAACGTGAGCTACCCAGTCTTCACTTACCGTTTCGTTGACGTCGCCGTAGCGTGAGGCTAGCGCGCGGACCTCCGGACTGCGGTAGGCCGTTATCTCGCCTTTATCAATCAAAGTGAGCCAGCTGTTCTTTGTGCCACGGACCCGAACTTTGTAGGTGAGGAACATATTGTGAATATGCCACCAGTGATCTTTCGGCAGTCCGTGTTGCTTGGGAAAATCGATCCATGCTTTGGACTCTTCCGGTTTGTCCGGATCGTGCACGACGCTGCCGCCGAAGCCCCAGTGAATCACCCCGGCATTGTTGCGTTCCGATAAATTGTTGCCCTGCATGTTCTCATCGGGACGCTTGAAAAATTTGGGATTGGTCCCTAAGCCGGCTTCGTAGAGCCACCAATAACCGGGCTTGTCTTGATAAGGATAATTGAGCTCGTTGATCTTCGGATATTTCAAAAATTCGCGCCAAAGCTCACCGTACACTCCGCCGCCTTTGACCTCCGTAACATAACCGTCCTTAACATGGACCTCGATGCGCGGGATGGAGCCGGCATGATTGCTGGTGCCGGCAAACACTCCGTTGACCTTGGTTTGGAGCGGTGCATTCCACTTCTTTTGCAGTGCTGGATAGTCGACGGATGAGTAGGGGAAGCGGCCCGTCGCCTGATAGGGGGACAAAAACAGATGGCCTTGCAGATAAGCCGCCGAGCCCCAAATTTTTGCGTGCTCCTCAGAGACTTCAAAAGACATTCGCGTGCCTTCCGGATCATTAGCCTCGACGCGATCGGTCCAGGCGAGCGGCTCGATCACCCGTTCTTCAGCGAGCTTCCATACGTCGCCGGGAAAGGTCGACGCTTTATTCATCAACTCGTAACGGTTGTCGAAGATAAAGTTGCCAAAGAACTTGGCGCTATGCTCGTTTAGCAGACGAGCCGTCCGCGGTCTTCCACCGCGGCGCCAAAAGACAGCCTTGATATCCGAATGTTGATCCAAATATTTAATCATGCGCTCGGCGACGTTCGGCGAATCGAATTGCCTCATCAGCTCGCGCTGTTTCTGCGGCACCTCTTCGACCTTTGAATAGACGGCGTTGTATAAATCCGGCCGGCGCTCTTTGAGCCACTTCTTCGGCACTTCGGGTTCGATGAAAAGATCGTCCAGCCAATGACGAATCTCCATGTAGCCCTGCTCCGACGTGTACCAATGCATCGCTTTGATCGCCTTGAGCGCTTCTTCCTTGTTTACATTTAAAAGCTCATGCTCGGATACTATGTAGATTTTTACGCCGCGCTCTTCATAAGCGCGCTTGATCGCCTGCATCACCATCGGATCAGCGTCGACTTCTGTGACGATCAGGGCCGCCATGCCTTTCTCGACCAGCCCAAGGGGTGTGCGCCCGCCGGTCTGCCTGACCGCCGCGCGAGCGAAGGGCATTACATCGTCGATGGATTTCGGAGGTTTTAAATAGGAAGGAAAACGCGGCGTCGGATACTTGGCATTCTCGGCCGCGCCAAGCAGCGAAACCAAGACAAGTGAAAACAGCGAGACGAGAATGGTCATCGTCGCCTTCATGACAGCCTCCGTATGCATGCAGCATCCGCTACAGGAGCGAGCAGCTAGAGAAATTGTTTTTTCGAAACGATTTGAAATCTAGTGGCTTTGAAGATGGGTTGTCAAGCGGAATTGACTCGCGTCGCGATCGCTGAAGAAGCGCTGTTGCAAATTTCACGGGCAAGCAATTGTGAAAGCACCGAAGAGGAAAAAACATTCGCGCGGCGCTGCTCAAGCGCCGATCGACCTGCGATGATCTCGACTATTTCAGAATTTTTTCGGCAAAATTGGCTGCCGGCCTGCGGACGTTGATAACTTTGTCCTCGACGTGGTTTCGCAATCTGTGATAATCGGCGAGAGTCATGACGTCCTTTGCCGCCCCACCAATGCTTGGCTTCTTTCACTTCCGGAAGAATGAATTGGCTTTCGACTGGCTCTAACATGCCCGCTAGACCGTAAATGATCGGTGCCGATCCGCCCGTATGTACGTCGGTAAGACGCAAGCCCGCTCTGAATTCATCCGAGATTTTCTTGGCGACCGCCGCTCCTCTGCCAGTAACAAGCTCCAGTTCGATGGCGAAGCGCTTTTCAAATACTTCTTTCAAGCTTTTTCTCAACTCGGCACCGGAAGGAATCGATACGACCACCTTTCCTTCTTTTTTCGCCTCCGAAACCACTTGATCCCACAACAACATCTGCGCTTGGACGCGCGAACAAAGGCCGATGACGACGAGGGCAGCGGCATACAAAGAGGCAACGAAAATTTTCTGCGTTGTCACAGTTCTCCCCATTTTTAGATTTGCCATGAGACTCGCGCTGTAAAAATTCTTAGGTGTTTTAGGTAATCGCTTGGAAATCTATTGGCTTCGAAGACAGGTTGTCAAGTGAGTTCGCCTTATCACACCCGGATCTTTGGCCATCGCAGCCCGATGACGCAGCGTGAATCAAACATTTCTCGCCTGCAGGAAAACATTTGCGCTGACTTGTCGAGCTTTTCACACCGCCCCGGCACGAGCGATAGATCGATCGCGCCATCATCACCGCGAATAAATCAGGACAAACCGTTAAAAACGACATGGTCTTTTTCGGACAATTGCGCCATGCAAATTTTCGTCGTAATCGCTTGCGCCGATATCGCTAATCGAGTATCGTCCGCGGGTTCCTAAGTTTTTTCGCTATGTGGGCACGAACAAAACATTTTGCCCTCTTCCTGGTAGTTACTGGGAGTTTCGGATGTTCCTCCACCGAGCGTTTGTATCAGCGCACGGTGACATCGACGGTCGAAATGCCCCAACCAAAACCTCCGGCAAATAATTTTCTCCACGAAACCATCGACCCTTCACTGCCAAATTCAGCCGCCAGCGATGTCGCCGATCAGCCAGTTGTTCAAGAGAAGCTGCCGCTCGGGACCGCGCTCGAAGTCAAACCAGTCACGTCGATCACTTCGACTGAACAAAAATCGGAACACTCGGAAAATCGACAGAAAACTGCACAATCAACGAATTTATGGGCGCCACCGGCACAAGCCGGGCGCGATCTCAGCGCCGACAATCGGTTGCTCGAATTATTGGAAAAAGATCTGGACAAGGCGCTGGAGCAGTCCAAGGAACGCCGTCACTTGCAGTTTTCGAAAGAAGTCATTGACAACCCAAAGGTGCGTTATTTTGTCAAATATTATTCGACCACGGGCAGGAGTCGCTTTCAGGAACTGCTTGGGCGCTCCGGTAGATACATGCCGATGATCGCAAAGGTGCTGAACCAGGAGGGCTTGCCGGAGGAGCTCGGCTATCTCGCTTTACTCGAGAGTGAGTTCGTCGTGAACACGACCTCGCGCAACGGCGCCGTAGGCTTGTGGCAGTTTGTCGCGACCACCGCCCGCCGATACGGCCTGCGTATTGACGAGTGGGTCGACGAGCGGCGCGATCCGGTCAAATCGACGCGAGCTGCCGCCGCTTATCTCAAAGACCTGCACACCTATTACGGTCGATGGTTTTTGGCGACAGCGGCTTATAATGCGGGACCCGGAACCATCGACAAGGCACTGCAGCAAAGTGGCGCAAAAGATTTTTGGAGCATTAAAGCAAAAAGCCAGTTACGCGAAGAGACACGCAATTTCGTGCCGAAATTTGTCGCGATAACTCTGATAGCGATGGACCCTAAGAAATATGGTCTGGACGATGTGCGTCACGAAACGCCTTTGGACTATGAGGAAGTCGAGCTAAAGAAGCCGCTAAAGCTGGCGGACTTGGCGACGCTAGCGGAAACGGACGTTTCGACGATACGCGAGCTCAATCCCGCCTTGTTGCACCCATCCACGCCACCCGGCGAGAGCAACTTCCGCGCGAATTTGCCCGTCGGAAAAGCGCTGGTCTTTCTTGCCAAAGCCAACGAAAAATTATTGGACGGAGACACGGAACCGACGCAGATCGTCACTCATGAAGTAAAAAAAGGAGAAACGCTTTTCTCCATCGCGCACCATTACGGTCTCGAAGTGCGCGCGCTGATGGCCTTCAACGGCCTCACCACGCCGCGGATACGGATTGGTCAGACACTAAGAATTTTATTGCAAAGCATCCGTGGAACGTTGCGCTAAAATCTATTGGCGTTTGTCCATCGGCAAGTAATCCCGCTTCGCTGCACCCAAATAGATTTGCTTCGGCCGCGCTAACTTCTGATCCGCGTCGGTTAACATTTCTTCCCACTGGGCAATCCAGCCGGAGGTTCGAGGGATCGCGAACAGCACCGGGAACATATCCATCGGCAGTCCCATCGATTGATAGATTAACCCCGAATAGAAATCGACGTTCGGATAGAGTTTACGCTTGATGAAATAGTCATCCGATAGCGCGATCCGTTCGAGCTCAAGCGCGATATCGAGCAATGGGTTGCGTCCTTTGACCTCGAAAACTTGATCCGCGATGTGTTTTATAATTTTGGCGCGCGGATCATAATTCTTGTAAACCCGGTGGCCGAAACCCATCAAACGGCCCTCGCCACCTTTCACTTTTTTTATAAACTCAGGCACCTTGTCCTTGGAGCCAATTTCCATGAGCATCCTGAGCACGGCTTCATTGGCGCCTCCATGCAGTGGACCATAGAGCGCCGCCGCCGCCGCGGCCACCGCCGAGTAAGGGTCCACCTGCGAGCTGCCTACCCCCCGCATCGCATTAGTGCTGCAGTTCTGCTCATGATCGGCGTGGAGAATAAAGAGAATATCAAGAGCGCGTTCGAGTACAGGGTTCGGCTTGTACTTGAGCTCGGTCATCTTAAAAAGCATGTTGAGAAAGTTTCCCGTGTAGCTTAAATCGTTGTCGGGATAAGAATAAGGCTGACCCAGACTATGCCGATAGGCAAACGCCGCCAACGTCGGCATTTTGCTGATCAGCCGATAGGTCTGATCGTGGCGCGACTTGACGTCGAAAATCTTCTTGGCGTCAGGATAGAACGTCGACAGCGCTCCCACCGTGCTGAGCACCATTCCCATCGGATGGGCATCATGATGGAAACCGTCGATGAGCTTTTTGATGTTTTCGTGGATGATCGAGTGATAGGTGATGTTGTGGCTCCACTCCGCAAGTTGTGATTTGTTGGGGAGCTCACCATAAAGGATCAAATAGGCGGTCTCCAAATAGGTGCTGTTTTCAGCGATCTGCTCGATCGGGTAGCCGCGGTAGCGTAGGATCCCTTTGTCGCCGTCGATGTAAGTAATTCGACTCTGGCAGGACGCGGTGTTCATGAAACCCGGGTCATAACTGACGAGTCCATCATCTTCCGTAACTTTGATCTGGAACAAGTCGGTCGCTTTGATGGCGCCGCTTTTGATCGGAATCTCGTACTGTTTACCGGTACGGTTGTCGATAACGGTTAGGGTCTCTGATGCCATAGGTTCTGCCTTTCGCGTCTCGCTCGCACGTTTCTTTTTAGACTATCGCCCTCCCCCGGTCAACTGCGCGTCAGTGAGCTGACGGCGCCAAGTGCCAATCGATTTTCCACTGCGCTACCGTCTTGGAGCAACAAACTATGGCCGCAGGTTCAAAATTGATAACAGTAGCTTCCACATCGCCGCGGACCAGCAATGCGGCAAGCCGGCTCATGTAAGGCAGGTGTCCGACTAACATGATCGGGTCCGTGGCTGCTTCCAGCTCCGCTTTTCCGGTCAAGGGATCATCCTCGGGTAGCAAGCCAGCAATCGCCTTAACTCCGGACGGCGGCATCAAATACTTGGCCAGGATCTCGGCAGTTTCTTTCGCTCGCAAAATCCCCGAATGATAGATAGCTGAAACTCGAACTTGGCGCTCGCGAGCCAGTCGCGCGATCTGCTCAACGGCTTCAAGTCCGGCGGCAGACAGCGGGCGTTCCGAATTCTCCGCTGCCGGGACCGCGTCTCCGTGCCTGACCAAATAAGCAATCACAACTGGCGAAGACCTCTCGATCCAATGCGCAGGAGCTCGGCGCCATATCTGCGGTAAGCGGTATTGCCGAAGCACGAACTGCGCGGCGACTGCATCGTCGCGCTATCACACTCGTGCATTGAAGTGTGGTTGCAAAAAGCCTTTGTTCGTATAGTATGCCGGGCAGCGAATTGCAATCTTTCTGACACAGCCTCGGCAGCCGTGATCGAATTTCGCAAGGTCAACAAGTGGTTCGGCACGCTTCACGTCCTGAAGGACATTGATCTCACCATTGAGGTGGGACAGGTCATCGTGGTCTGTGGCCCGAGCGGTAGCGGAAAAAGTACGCTCATCCGCTGCATCAATCGACTCGAAACGATCCAATCCGGAGAGATCACCGTCGACGGTTTATCGCTATCTGACGCACGTCTCGATGCGGTGAGGCTGCGCACCAACGTCGGTATGGTCTTCCAGTCTTTCAATCTCTACCCGCACATGACCGTTCTGCAAAATATTACCTTGGCACCGATTAAAGTGAAGGGTCTATCGACAAGTGAAGCGGAAAAAATCGCCATAGCGCTCTTAGAACGCGTCGGCATCCCCGACAAATCCCGTGTCTTTCCGGCAAATCTTTCTGGCGGCCAGCAGCAACGCGTCGCCATCGCGCGCGCCCTGGCGATGAAGCCCAAGATTATGCTATTCGACGAGCCGACCTCGGCCCTCGATCCGGAAATGATCAATGAAGTCCTGGAAGTCATGACAGATCTCGCCCGTGACGGCATGACCATGGTTGTGGTAACTCATGAAATGGGATTTGCCCGCCGCGTCGCGCACGGGATCGTCTTCATGGACGAGGGGCGAGTCATCGAAGTCAACGAACCGCAAAAGTTCTTCGCCGCTCCCGAGTCGCCGAGAGCGCAACAATTTCTGAGCAAGATTCTTTCACACTGAGGAGAACCAGATGAAACGCTGTCGATGTTTATGGCTCATCGTGATCTTTTATTTTGCGAGTTCCGATTTCATCCGTGCGGAAAGCACACTCGAGAAGATCGACAAGAACGGTACACTAATCATCGGAACCCGCACCGGCTCGCCGCCCTTTGCTTACGTCAATAAGAATAATGATTGGGTGGGCTTCTCCATCGATCTGGTCGAGAAAGCGATCGTTCCGGTGATCAGTAAGAAACTCAACAAGCAGATCAAGCTCGAGAAAAAGGAATCGGCGCCACAGACGCGCATCCCGCTATTGACTTCGAATGCGGTCGATCTGATTGCCGAAACCATGACCGACACTCAATCGCGCCGCGACAGCGTCGATTTCAGTTTGACGTTCTTCGCCACCGGCGCCCAGTTTCTGGTGAAGAAAGGCGCGCAGATCAAAGGCATTCAAACCATCTCGGGCAAACGCATTGCCGCACAGCAAGGCTCCACCAACGCAAAAATTATACGCGAGCGCGTGCCGAGCGCGAAGCTCATCGAATTTCCAGACCAACCGGCGGCTTTTCAAGCACTAGCCCAAGGCCAGGTACAAGCCTACACGAACGACGGAATTCAGCTTGCGGGCCTGCGCGCGAAGGCCCCCAAGCCCGATGAATGGGTAGTGGTCGGTGAATTTTTCTCCTACGAACCCTACGGCATGGCCACGAGAAAAAACGACTCCGACTTTCGCCAGGTCGTCAACGTCGGACTCATGGATGCCATTGCATCGGGCCTGTACTTTGAGATCTACGACAAATGGTTCGGCCCCAAAGGCGAAGTACCCTACCCCTTATCTCCCGAAACTAAGCGCTTTCTGCAGATGCAGGTCGTGCCCAAATAAATGTCGGGGACAAGGGGCGCCTTGCCGCGACACACGCCTAGCGCCTAATGCCGGTTGCCCGCGCGTCTAGATGAATTACCAATTTCACTGGAACGTTCTATGGACCGGACAAACGGGCGGCTGGCTGCTTCAGGGACTCCTGACCACTCTGCATCTCTCTATTCTCGCCTGGTTGCTCGCAGTGATGTTGGGAATTAGTTCCGGCGCGCTCCGCACCACGGCGATTTCGCTGTTGCGCTGGCCAGCCGGCGTGTACGTTGAATTCTTCCGCAATGTACCCTTGCTCGTCTGGATGTTTTTTTGGTACTTCGGCGTGCCACCGCTCTTGCCGCAAGCGCTGCAAGAGTGGCTATTCGAGCATGGAGTTGAGTTTTGGGCTGCCGTTTTCGCTCTCGGCGTATATCACGGGGCGCGATTTTCCGAGGTGATTCGCTCGGGCATTCAGTCGATTCCCAAGACGCAGTTCGAAGCTGCGCTCTCGACGGGACTCACAGTGTTGCAAGCGTACCGCATGATCATTGTTCCCATCGCGTTACGGCTCATTGTTCCACCCGCGACCAACGAAACCCTCAATCTGTTGAAGAACTCCTCGGTTGCTTTGACCATCGGCGTCGCCGAATTGACTTTTCAAACCCGCCAAATCGAAACTTACACGGCCAAAGCATTCGAAGCATTGGCTGCAGGAACGATTATTTATTTAGTTCTCTGCCTCACCATCGCCAGGCTGATGGCAGGGGTTGAACGTCGCGTGGCCATTCCCGGCCTGATTGCCCGAGGCAACACGGACACGGCTTGAAGATGGATTTTCAAGTCATTGTCAGAAACTTCAACTTTCTCATCCTCCAGGGCTTTTTCGGAGTCGGCGCCTTCGCTGGCGGCACTCTTCGACTCGCAGTGCCAGCTATTGTCCTCGGTTTCATTCTAGGCACATGCATTGGAGTGGCGCGTTTGGCGCCTTCGCGGTGGATTAATTTACCCGCCTTGATCTACGTCGAACTTTTTCGCGGCGTCCCGCTGGTCATGGTGATTTTCTGGTTTTGGTTTATCGTGCCCGTGTTGGCCGGCAAATCACTTCCAGAATACAGCGTCGCTCTCACTGCGTTTGTCATTTTCGAAGCCGCCTATTTAGCTGAAATTGTCCGAGCCGGAATTCAATCGGTTGCCCGCGGCCAGGTCGAGGCCGCCACCGCCACGGGACTGACCCGCGCTCAGATGATGCTCCACGTGGTTTTACCGCAGGCCTTGCGCAATATGATTCCCGCTTTGGTGACGCAATTCATCGTGCTGTTAAAGGATACTTCGTTGGCGTCGATCATCGGCTACGTCGATCTCACCAAAGCCGCTCAGATCGTCAACAATCGAGAAATCCGGCCATTCGAATTGTATCTATTCATCGCCGTCGTCTATTGGCTCTGCAGTTACACGATGTCGAAGCAGGCAAGCTACCTAGAGTCACGGATCGGCAAACAATAGTTTCGCTTCAGGTTCGGTACACCGACATTCGCAGCAATCATAGGTTTCGTTGACGCATGTCCCGGGAATAGATTAAAATTTCAGTTTTGAAGGACATAATCGGCGGTTCATTGTTGAAAAACCAGGGGTGAGGGCTCTATTTGTCTCGCTTCCGAGAATCCATAGGACAGAAAAATCACGGAAAATTGAAGGGATCAAGGTGCTCCACTTGAAGGCGCTCAAACTATCATTTGTTGCATTTCTAACATTGGTTTTCTGCCTGACGGGCCTCTATGTCATCGATCGCGACCGATTCTATTGGAATTACCGGTGCTGGCAGCAGGCCGTTACACTCTCATCCTGCTTTCGTGGCGGAAAATTTGACTTTGTCGCAGATCTAAACGGTGCCCGTTATGAAGGCAACACCGGGAATTTTGTCGATAGCCACATTTTCTTTTTTGGCGCATTCGAAAAGTCGGTTTTATATTTCCTACGGGATACGATGAAATCGGCGTACTCGAATAACGGAGTCTTTTTGGATATTGGGGCCAACACCGGCCAGCATTCTCTTTTCATGTCAAAGTACGCAAAAGAAGTCCACGCTTTTGAACCTTGGGAGCCCGTCATCAAAAGATTTCGGCGGATGGTAGAAATAAATCACATCAAAAACATCGTGATCCACCCTTTTGGTTTAGGCGATGAG
>DASXSW010000539.1:0-3645 GCA_036505755.1 Binatia bacterium
TCCCTATCACCTGATGGACATGGCGGTCACCACGGATGGCGCCGTCGCATTCGTCCTGACTTCGATAGAGCGCGCGCGCGACTGTCCGAAGCCGCCTGTTGCTGTTCTCGGCATCGGCTACGGCGACGCGCAGGGAGGGCAATGGTGGGAGGGCGCCGCACACTACACGCGGCTTCCGGTGGCCAAGGCTAAAGAAGCGGCATTCGGTCAGGCCGGTATCGCCATTCAAGATATCGATGTAGCGCAGTTCTATGATTGCTTTACGGCGGAGCTAATACTTCAGTTGGAAGATTACGGCTGGTGCGCAAAAGGCGAAGGCGGCGCCTACATCGAGGCGGGTCACATCGGCCCCGGAGGCGCCACACCGGCGAATACCAGCGGCGGTCTTCTCTCGGCCTATCATTTGGCCGATATGACCGGACTGTCCGAAGCAATTTTTCAATTGCGCGGCGAAGCGCAAGAAAGACAGGTGCCGAACGCGCGCATTTCTTTAGTGACGGGACACGGCGGCGAAGTCTTCGCGCCGGGCATGTGTTCGATCCATACGAGTCTTGTGTTGGGGAGGCCCTGATGGCTTGGACTAAACCGATTCCTGTTGTTGAAAAAGTGATGAAGCCCTTTTGGGAAGGACTCAAGAATCACCGTTTTCTATTGATGAAATGCAACGAATGCGGCGCCTGGTATTGGCCGGCTACCTATTGCCGGAACCATCGGAACAAGCCATTTTTCGGTAGCCTGTCGTGGACCGATGCCAGCGGTCAGGGAAAAATCATTTCTTTCAACGTCACGCGGGTAGCCATGCGGCCGGCGTTCAAAGATGAAACGCCCTATGTATATGCGCTGATTCAGCTCAGCGAAGGACCGATCATCTCGAGCAATATTATTAATTGCCCAGCGGAGTCGGTCCATATCGACATGCCGGTTCGGGTGGTCTACCGCGATGTCGCCGAAATCAACCTGACGATTCCTTACTTTGAGCCCGCCTGACGCCAGCTGCTGATGGTTCAGCTTGGAGTACAACAAGCGAATTGTCATCTCGAACGGAGTGAGAGATCTTGAGCTAACTGAACCACCACCCACGAACAGACACGATTACTGCGCCATGAATGATGAGTGGAAAGCAGACCTGCAAACTCTGTTCAACCCCCGCTCCATCGCTCTGATAGGAGCCTCGGAGTCCTCGTCCAGAGCGCGGGCAATTATTAGCAACCTGCGCGAATTCGGCTATCGGGGAAAAATATTCCCGGTTCATCCCAAGCGCGATGAAGCCTTCGGCCTCAGGTGTTATCCGAGGGTCACCGACATTCCGGAGGTTGTTGACGCCTTCATCATTGCGATCCCGCGCGATCAAGTCATCGTCGCCTTGGAAGGATGTGCAGAAAAGAGTATCCCCGCGGGCGTCATCATATCCGCGGGCTTTGCCGAGGCCTCGCCGGAAGGAAAGGTTCTGCAAGACCGGCTCACACAAATTGCCGAAGCGGCAAAGATCAGGATTTGCGGCCCCAATTGTTACGGCGTTGCCAACATAAACGAGCGCGTTGCCTTGCTCCTCGGTACGGATGTCCGACATGTGCAGCCGGGAAAGATCGGCCTCGTGTTCCAGAGTGGCGGGCTCTTGAACTTAACCTTGCTTGCGGCCTGGGACAGAGGATGGGGCGTCAGCCATGCGATTTCATGCGGTAATGAGGCCGTGATTCACGTCGCGCACTACGCGGAGTATCTGGTCAGAGATAGTCGAACCCAAGTCGTCGGCATTCTTACAGAGGGAATCAAAGATCCCGAGAAGTTTCTCGCCGTCGCACGGTCGTCCGCTGAGCTCGAAAAACCGCTGATTGTCTTGAAGATCGGCAAATCGGAAAAAGGCGTCAAAGCAGCTCAGGCGCACACGGGAACTCTGGTGGGTTCGGATGCGGTTTACGATGCTGTGTTCAAGCAGCACGGAGTCGTGCGGGTTCATGACCTCGATGATTTTATCGAAACCGTCGAGCTCTTCGCCAAACGCAAAAGACCAAGGGGAGGCCGATTGGGATTCATCGCGCCGTCTGGCGCGGAGTGTGGGCTTGTCGCGGACATTGCGACAGACGCCGGAATTGATCTGCCGGAGCTACCCGCAAAGACCGTTGACAGGCTCAAGGAGTTGCAGTCCCCATTTCTCTCTATCCGCAATCCATTGAACGCGCCGGAGCAGTATACGCGCAAGGCAGAGATCTTTAACCAATGCATCGCCGCTTTGCTTGACGCTGACAACCTCGACGTTGTCGGGCTCAGACTGCCATTGCCGAGGATGAGAGAAGACAGAGACGTTGTGAACCGTTTTGTCGATCTGGTTCAGGCAGGGAAAAAAACGGAAAAGCTCTTGATCGTGTTTTCGCGAGCGTCGGTGAGTTTACCTGAATACTGGCGTCAACTGTTGCGGGAGCATGAAATTCCCTTTCTGTTGGAATACCGAAAAGGATTCAAGGCGCTAAAATCTTTGCTGAGCTATTACCGCTTCATTGATAGAGACAGAGCGTCCTGCGACGCGGGAGTACGAGTAGACGTGAACCTCGGCAAAGTGAAAGGCTTGCTCCAATCTTTCGGGCGGACATTGACAGAGCGGCAGAGTAAACAGATTCTTGCCGAGTATGGAATTCCGATTGCGCGGGAAACTCTCGCAACAAGCGCCGAAGAGGCCGTCGAGATAGCGTGCCGGATAGGTTATCCGGTGGTGCTGAAGATCGAGTCGCCTGAAATCGCTCATAAGACCGACGCGCGCGCGGTCGAGATCGGCATAAGCAACGACGCGGAAGTCCGTGCCGCCTATCGTCGAATTATGGAAAACGCTCGAGCACACAACCCCGCGGCGCAGATCAATGGCGTTCTGATTCAGGAAATGATTCGTGGCGGGAGAGAAGTGATCATCGGCATGACTCAGGACTCGCAATGGGGACCGACGATCATCTTGGGTCTAGGCGGGATTTTGGTAGAGGTGTTGAAAGATATCGTCACTCGGGTAGCGCCTTTAACCAGGTTCGATGTCGAGGAGATGATGCATGAGCTGAAGGGCGCAAAAATCTTCGAGGGATTCAGAGGACAGCCACCGGCGGATATCCCTGCCGTGATTGATATTGTTCTACGGTTCTCCCAGCTTTGTCTTGATCTTAAAGACGAGATCGCCGAGATCGATATCAATCCACTGATGGTTTTCGAAAACGGCAAAGGCGTCAAGGTCGTCGACTGTCTGATGACGCGCCTGCTAGCAGAACCGCGGCACAATATCGGACCTTGACGCAACAGTAGCTGGGGTAGTGGTGCATTTTCAATCCACGATGACTCTTAAAATCGAGAAAGATTCCTCGCTTTGCTCGGAATGACAACTACATAAGCCATGTGTCATCTCGAACAAAGTGAGAGATCTTTCCCAAACTGAACCACTACCGTAGCTGGAATTACTTTGACAGCGATTCACTATTCTCATATTCTGCGAGGAAGATATTCCACTTAGATAACAAGTCCGCCAATTTCCGACTCGCAGATCGCGTCGCAGAGGAGCTTGGAAAATATGTTACCTACCCTCTCCACAACTGTCACCGTGTTGTTCTTTCTGGGCTCGTCGCTATTCGCTGCGCCGGCATTCGCTGCCTCGGTAACCGCTGCTACTCTCCA
>DASXSW010000540.1:0-13181 GCA_036505755.1 Binatia bacterium
CGCCGATCACTTCCGCCATCGATTGTGACATAAACTCGATATGCCAGCCGAAACCGGCGGTGCGCGTAATCATTCGCTTCGTATCTTCGAATGACAAACCACCTCTGCCGTTGGCTTTGATGCGAAAGCCGGTGAAGCCGCCTATTTTCAGCTTCGTTAACTCGGCGTCGGTGATTGTCGGATCGAGCAACGCGAGGCCTTTGAAACTTCCTTTCATCCGCTGCAGTGCGTCGAGTGTGATCTGATTATTGGTACCGTTGCCGCTGCCGGTGACGATCACCGCACGCTCCAAGCCGAGCGCGCGATGCACTTTCAAGTAGTCGTCAAGTGTCGAGTGGGGATCGGGATCGTAGTTTCTCTCCGCAACGAGCGGGTAGCGGTCGAAGGGTCCATAAACATGAAGGTGGCAATCGCATGCTCCAGGTGGAGCAACGAGCTTTGGTTTTCTGGTGTTTGGGTTGGGCGGCTGAACCGGGCGCATCTTGCTCACTAATCTAGTTCAACTCTCGGCAAAATATCCAGCGTCTTTGGCAGCCTTGTCGGCGGCAAAAAAAGTTGCAGTTGGCTTGACGTTGATTTGCGGATTGCCCTATTTTGCTTTCAGGGAAGCTCATAATTTTCATCGGCAGGAGGTTTTATGGCGGCGACAAACGGACATCTCCAATTATTCTTACTTAAAGCGGATGGTTTGATGCGCTGTCGTTGGGACGGCCAATCTGAACGAGTCGAGATTCTCAACAGCGCCATGGATGGTGAGACAGTCCGCGAAGTGGCACCCGATCCGTTTAATCCAAAGAGATTATATGCGGCAACGTTGACTGAGATTCACGTCAGCGAAGACGCCGGCGAAAATTGGCAGTGGCTCCCTTCCGGCGGCATCGACTTTCGCGATATCTGGGCGATGGCGGTGCATCCGACGCGAGCCAATGAGATTTACGTTGGCACGCTGCCCGCGGCGGTCTATGTGAGTGAGAACGGCGGCCGATCCTTTCGCGAACTTTCGGCTTTCCGCAATCTACCCGATTATAACAAGTGGACGTTTCCACCGGGTGCGCATGTCGCTCATGCTCGCTGCATCACGCTCGATGCGCGGGTGCCGGATGAAATCATCGTCGGCATAGAAGAAGGCGGCGTGGCGCGCAGCCGCGACCGTGGCGCAACTTGGGAAGATATCAGCGGTCCGGCGAGTTCGACTGCATTTCCGAAAATCAATGATCCAGCCGGCATCGTGCCTTATGAGATGGGTAAGCATGAGGAAGGGCGCGTGTATCGCGACGTGCATTGGATAATGCGCCATCCGACGCGCTTGGAAACCCTTTTCGCTAGCACGGGGATTGGTACGTATCAGACCAACAACGGCGGAAAAAATTGGATCAAGTGCGAGTACGGTATGGGGCGCGCTTACGCGATTCCGATGACCAATCACCCTTCGGTGCCTGACCGAATATTTCTCGGCGCGGCGGAAAATGGACCCGCCTCCTGGCCGGGTTACCGCACGGTGCGCGCCGGACCGTACAACACGGTCAAATTCAGCCGCAATCTGTCGGCGCAATCCGGTGGAGCGAAAACGCAGATTTTGCGCAGCGACGATGCCGGCAAGACTTGGAATCGGTTAGCCGCGGGTTTGCCCGCTGGCTACGAGCATATGACGTGTGGCTTTGCCGTGGATCCGGAGGATGCCGACACGCTGTGCGTCGCCTACACAGATGGTTCGGTTTATGCCACTCACGACGGAGGGAATCGCTGGCGCCAGCTTGAACTAACTCAGAGCAAGCTCTATGGCGTGCGTCTGATGGCCGCTACGTAGTGTCAATTTCGGACATTTCTTGCCAATGATGCAAGGCTTTTCAAGTCTGCATTTTTAACTATAATGTTGTTTTGATATATATAATTGTTGACACCTGAGCCAGGATGCTTCACAATTGTGTAATCAAATCAGTCCAGTACGGACGGGAAAGGTGGACTAGTCTAGATGATGAGGGAGCGAAAGCCGTTATTGAGCCATGGTTTGAGTTTATTGGCGGTCATTTTTCTAATTTCTTGCGGGAGTCCAGCCAACCCGCCGCCGGGGAAGTGGACGGCGGAGAATCCGAGTGCGCCGGCGGGATCGGCAACAGAGACTGCCAAGCCGGCGCCCAAACCCGATCCGGGTTCGACTTCCAGTTTAGACGCATTGCGCCGAGGTGAAAGCGCGGCCGGCGGCCCTTTAAAGGATGTTAACTTCGATTTTGACAGCTCGGCTCTCTCGGAAACGGCTCGCGCAACCTTGAGAGCGAATGCCGACTGGCTCAAGACGAATGCGACGGCGCGTGTGCAAATCGAAGGACATTGCGACGAGCGGGGTACGGCGGAGTACAATATGGCGCTAGGAGCCAAGCGTGCACAGACCGCAATGGATTATCTGGCGACCCTCGGCATCGCGGCGAATAGATTGTCGACGATCAGCTATGGCGAAGAAGTTCCTCTATGCAAGGAGCAAACCGAAGAGTGCTGGGCGAGAAATCGCCGGGCTCGTTTCGTCATCAGCGATAGCAAACCGACGTCCTGATAAGTTAAGAAGCGAGATTTTGAACACGGTAACAAGGCCCGTGTCATATGACACGGGCCGGTTTTTTTAGCCGCTCCCACTCAATTCCCGCCACAGAGTTCTAAAGTTTCCCGCGCGAACAATTCGTTTACGGCGAATCTTCTTTGGGTTAAGCCTTGCTCATGGGAATAGAGCGTGGCAGCCTCCAAGGTCGGAAGATTTTTTTTGACTCCATACGGATAGACATCTTTCCCCAGTACTTGTTGAGCGTATTCCAAATCCAAATTTACCCAAGGCAGCGATGACAAGCCTTCTGTGTAGTCTTCGAAGGCTTTGCGCTTGGCGGCTTCAAATCCTTCCACGAGTCGAATTGCGACCGTCGGCTCTTGCTCGTAAATGGCACGCCGGATCACCACCATGTGCATGATCGGAAAAATCTTGGTCTGCCGATAGTATTCCGCCTCGACGGTTCGGCAGTCGGGAAACAGACGTCGCACCACCGGCGATCCTTGCAAAAAAGCGCGTGGCGGTGAGGTCACCGCGAGGGCATCAAGCCGGCCGTCCTCGAAGAGACCGTCGAGTGTCTGATCCTTGGCAATACTATCGATGCGGATGCCCGGTGGGATATCGATGGCAACATGCTCTGAGCGGCGGCGAAACCAGTGAATGTCCTGGGGCAGGACGCCATATTGGTGTTGCAATAGCCCGCGGACAAAAAGCAGCGCCGTCATCGAGTAATCGGCAATGCCGATTTTTTTCCCTTTGAGATCCTCCGGCTTTTCGATGCCGGCCTCGGTATGGATCCAGATATACGAGTGACGAAAAACCCGCGACGGAAAGACTGGGATGGCGACGAATCGATGATCGCCTTTGCCGAGCGCGATCATGTAATTCGACAGAGACATCTCCGAAGCGTCGAACTCTTCATCGTGTAGCATGCGCAAAAATATTTGCGACGGAGGGGAGATATTCACGAATTTCAATTCGAGGCCGTTTATTTTGACTCTGCCGTCGGCGAGCGCGCGTGTATGGTCATAGTCGCGGCAGCCTATGGTTATTGTCTGGTTTGCCATCTTTTCCTCCGGTAGGACGCGGTGCGGGCGGTGAAAATGTAGGTGGAAGTCGGCTGGAAGTCAACGATTCAGCAAGAAATGGAGAAACCGACTGAGCGCCGCCTATCTTCATTCTGGTTCGAGCACCGTCTTTGTTCTATTCGTTTTAATCATTCGCTAGTGGTTCAGTTAGAATTCGCTACAAATCTTCAGGTCGAGAAAGATTCCTCGCTTCCGTTCGGACTGCGTGAAAACTCTATCGGAGCCCTTTGACGGCGCTCACGGCGAACGGCTAAGTTTTTAATTTCAAACGAAGCGATTCCGTTCGTGGTGAGCCCCGTCGAACCATGAACGTAGTTTTCACAGTCTGTCGGCTCGGAATGACAGCAAACCAATTAATCTGTCATCTCGAACGAAGTGAGAGATCTTGAGCTAAGTGAACCACTAACAATCATTTTCACTTGTGGACAGGTTCGAGCGAATGCGGTAAGGCAATCTCGAAAGGAAAAAAGCATATGGGAATGTTGCAACTCGATGCCGTGGTCCACTGGTCGATACCGGTGAACAATCTGGAAGAGGCGGAAAAGTTTTATGGAGAGATTCTGGGATTGGAACATGTCGGGCGGCTGGCTAATTCGCCGATATCCTGCTTCAAGCTCGGCAATCACAATATTCTTCTTTGCCAGCGTAAGGATCCCGTCGTTAGAACCGTGGAGCAGGACGGCCGGCTGCACCATGCCTTCGACGTGAGTTCCGAGATGTTTAACCGGGCGTGCAAATTGTTTCACCGGATCGGCATCAAAATCCACGAACCCGTCGACTACCGGCCCGGCGGGTTCTTCACCGGGCGGCAGCTCTTCGTCCTCGATCCTAGCGGCAACCGCATCGAACTGCGCGATGCGAGCTGGAAAGCGGGCATGCCGACTCCGACATATGAGGAGATCGTTAATTCGTGATCGTGTTCAACGTGCTTTGGCTCTCCCTATCATAGTTTGCGTCCCACATAATTCACAAGCAGTTCTGGAGCTGAATCATGCAAACCGACCGGTATGATTACTCACCGATCATTCGCCGCAAGTCTTTTAAATGGCCGAACAACGCGCGCGTCGCTTTGATGATTGCGCCGAACATCGAGTTCTTTCACATCGATAAGGTTATTCCTGGCGCGCCGAATTCTTTATTGCCGGATGTAACCGGATATGCTCTGCGCGACTATGGCTCGCGCATCGGCGTATTTCGCATGATGGAGGTTCTCGACAAGCACGGGATCTGTGCGACGGTGCTGCTGAACGCCGACGTGTGCGCGCATCATCCGGCGATCATCGAAGAAGGCAATAGACGCCGCTGGGAGTGGCTCGGCCACGGTGTGACCAACAACGTCCGAATGACTCAATATCCCCCCGAAGAGGAACGTTCTGTGATTCGGCAGGTTCGCGATACCGTTGCCGCGGCCACGGGCAAAGCCCCGCGCGGCTGGCTCGGTCCCGGCGGCGGCGATCAAAGCCCAAACACGTTGGATCATTTAGCGGCAGAGGGGTTCGATTATGTTTGCGACTGGGGCTTCGACGATCAGCCGTGCGCGATGCGCGTCAAGTCGGGACGGATGATCGCGATTCCCTATCAGCAAGGTCTCAACGATATTCGCGTGATCTTTCAAGGCGGGCATACGCCGAAGGACTGGCTCCAAATGGTTTACGACCAATTCGACCAATTGTATGCTGAAGGAGCGACTCAAGGGCGAGTGATGACGATCCCGCTCCATCCGTTCGTCATCGGCCTGGCGTTCCGCATTAAATATCTCGACAAAGCGCTCGAATACATCTGCGCGCACGACGGCGTTTGGAAGACGACCGGCGCGGAAATCGCCGATTATTATTATGCCAACTATTATCAGAAACCGTAAAGCTGGAGGGGTCGGTCATGAAGAGCGGGTTACGCTGGCGCATACAAACTATATTGTCGGCGCTGCTGATCGCGGGTTTGATTGTCTCGATGAGCCATGCGGCTGATCGCGTGGTAATCGGCAACGTGTCGCGCACGGTGGAGCAATTGCCCAACTACGCGGCGACGGATAAAGGTTTCTTCGCTCAAGAGGGGATTCAGGGAGACGTGGTATTGATCGGGTCTACGGACACGCTGATACAGGCGCTCATTGCCGGGCAGATCAACGTGGCAATCGTCGATCCCTCGGCGGCGATTAACGCAGTCGAGCGCGGCGCGTCGCTCAAAATCATCGGCGGCACGGTGCCCATTGCCGCCTACACGCTGGTCAGTTGTCCGAAATACAAATCGATTAAAGAGCTCAAGGGCACGAACATCGGCGTGGTGAGTCTCGTTTCCGGCAGCACGATTTTCTTACGCGAGATGCTCAAAGCGGAAGGGTTGGAGCTCAATCGCGACTATACGATCATTCAAAACGGTCCGACGGGGCAACGGCTCGCCAGTCTCAAGACTTGCAGCACGTCCGCGACCATGCTGCTGGGCGGCGATCTGCCGCGTTCGCGGGAGCTGGGTTTCGTGGAGATTGCGCGCTTGTCGGATTATATCCCGAACTTGCAGTTTCATAGCCTGATCGTCGACAGCCGCTGGGCCGAGGCCAACAACCAATTGACGGTGCGCTATCTCAAGGCGATGGTGCGCGCGATGCAATGGGCGCATGCTAACCGGGAGCAAGCCGCTGAGCTGGTGAGCAGGCGCACCGGAATCCCACTCAAATCCACGCGTGCGACCGTCGACGAATATTTAACTCAGGGTATCATCAGCCGCGACGGGTCCGTGAACCGCGAGGGCTTTCAGCGCCTCATCGATCTGATGGGCGAACGCTTATTCAAGAGTCGGCCCTATCCCGCGCCGGAGAAATATCTCGACATGAGCTATCTGCGCCGCGCCCAGCAGGAGCTGGGAATCGGCGCAGGACGTTAGCTTGCAAAGATTCGAGAGATACGCGGCGTGGTCGCTGGCGGTTTGCTCGCGAAGTGTCGTTTTTATCGCGTCGCGACAGCTTTAACCTGGGCGTAGTCGGTCCAACCTTGCAAAACTTTTTGGACGCCGTCTTGAACTAGCGTTCTCATTTGCTGAGCGACGGCAAGCTCGAACAGATCGGCCGCGACGGCCCGGGAATGGATCAGCTTCTTGAATTCCTCGGTGACAACCAATAACTCATGCAAACCGATGCGACCCATGTAGCCGGTGTCGCGGCATGCGGCGCAGCCTTTGCCGCGATAAAGACGAAACTCATCGGTATAGGCGATATCCAGCTGGGCAAACGCCTCTTCTCCATAGCCGTAGGCCAATGCATCGTATTCTTCCTTAGGCGGATGATACTGCTCTTTGCATTTTTGGCAGATCGTCCGAGCCAAGCGCTGCGCCAATACGCCGAGCAACGAGTCCGCGAAATTAAATGGATCAATTCCCATTTCCAGCAAGCGCGAGACCGTTTCCACGGCGCTGTTGGTGTGAAGCGTGCTTAGCACCAGGTGACCGGTGAGCGAAGCTTCGATGGCGACTTCGGCGGTCTCGTGGTCGCGAATCTCACCGACCATGATAACGTCGGGATCGGCGCGCAAAAAAGCGCGCATGGCGGCGGCAAAGTTAAAACCAATTTTCGAGTTCACTTGGACCTGCCGAAGGCCGCTCTGGGTGATTTCGACCGGGTCTTCGGCGGTCCAAATTTTTCGTTCGGGGGTGTTGATCGCGGCGAGCGCGGAGTGGAGCGTGGTTGTTTTTCCGGAACCGGTCGGGCCCACGCAAAGAATCAGACCGTAAGGCTTATTGAGCACTTCGCGGAATTCGCGCAAATTGCGCGGGGTCAATTTCAAGCGATCCAAGGGAATCGGTTCCTCGCTGGCAAGAATGCGTAGCACCACATCTTCATTGCCGGCGCCAGCGGTGGGGATCGTGGCCATGCGCAATTCAATCGAGCGGTACGCCAGCTGAAACTTAATCTTGCCGTCCTGGGGCTTACGGCGTTCCGCGATGTCCAAGCCAGCCATGATTTTTAATCTGGATACGAACGCGCGCCGGTAAGCAGGAGGCACGCGCAGGTACTCAAAGCATCGGCCATCGACACGGAAGCGGATTCTGGTTTCCCGCTGGTTACCGTCTGGTTCAATATGAATATCCGAAACTCGCTCTCTGTAGGCGTCGACGATTACTTGGTTTACGAGCCGCACGATGGCGCTATCGTTTTCGCTGATAAATAGTTCTTCTTTTGTTTCAGATTGATCTTCGTCTTGGCCATCGAGTTGGCCAAGAATGGTCGAAACGGCCTCGCGGGTGTATGTTCCGCTCTGGTACGTGCTCGCCGCGTTGACGTACTGAAGGATGTCCTCACGCAGCCCGACCATACATCTGATCTTTTTGCCGGGGTAGAGCCGCTTGATGTCTTGAATCCGATCGTGAGCATAGGGATCGTCGATCAACACATCGACGGTTCTATCGCCGACTCTTAACGGGATCCAATAATTTGTCTTAAGGTAGTTTGGATTGATACCGTTGACGAATTCCGGGGCAATCAGCAGTCTCTCGTCGTATTCCTTGAATGGACACTGATAGTAGGCGCTCAATGCCGCGCCCAATTCCTGTTTCGTCAGTTTTTTTTGTTCGATCAAAAGAGATTCCACCGAGCGTCGCTCAATCTCGGCTCTTTTGACAAGGCCATCCAACTCGTGCAGCTGTATACGGCCGGAGATGATCAGCGCGGCAAATTTTCCTCCCGAACGCTTGCCCGGCGGGCTGGTATGCTGCGATTGTTTGTACAAGGCTCGAATGAGAGCGGGGTCATCAATCAAGCCCTTTTCAAGCAGGACGGCGCCGAGTTTTTTTCGCGGATCCTGTCTTTGCTGGTGTTCGAGCGCTTCTTGTAATTCATCCATCTGAAGCAAACCGAGATGGACCAGAAGCTCTCCGAGATGCATGTGACGGCGATGCTTGACGAGGACGCCGGCCAAATCGGCCGAAGACACAAATCCGAGGGTCACACAAACTCGGCCAAGTGGCACGGACGGATACTCTCGTCTTTGCGCTTCGATGCTGCGCGCCAGCTGATCGTGACTCAGTAGCCCTTCTCGTGTCAATAATTCCCCAATTTTTTCGGCGGCGGACGATTGCGAGTTCATAGACGCTTTTAATCAAACCGTTTCGGTGAATTTTATTGCCAGCAACTCAGTCGCTAGACCGTATTGACCTTAAGACGAAATTGGCTGACACAAGGTCACAAATTGCGATCGAGCACGTCATGGCTAGGCAATAGCGCGAGAAGTAAAATCGCGAAGAGTGCCAAATCACTCCAAAAATTGCTTCGACCCGAATTGCTGAAAATGATTAGTAGCAAAGTTTATGCACGGGAGCTGTGCTCGTCCGTGGAAGAGATTTTCAACGCTAGTCTGTTGGCGAATGCGTCGTTGTGCTTTTTTCGTGCCGGGTCGTTTTGCTGGAGCGAAGACATGAGAGTACGGGTTTTCGGAAAAAAGGTTTCGGAGTTTCGCGGCGGTGTGTTTATTGCTCGCCGAGTTCATCGGGGATCCCTTGTGATTCCAGTTCGCTTGCGTAGAATCACGACAATGTTGGGCTTTATCGCTGAGGGCAGGCTTGTGATCGGGCGCCGAGGGCTCGCCGTATTCATACTGAGCTCGCTAGTTCTCTTGTCCACGATCGCGGCGGCGCAGGACGGCCGCAAACTGAGAGCGGGCTACGCGTCGCTTTCCGGTAACATGACGCCGTTCTGGGCGGCCCGGGAAGCGGGACTTTTCAAAAAATACGGTTTGGACATCGATCTCGTGGCCTTTCCGAGCGGCACCGAAGGCATGGCGGCAATGATCGCCGGTGAGATTGAATTCCTCGCCATCGCCGGTAGCACGACGGCGAGCGCAGCCATCGGCGGTGCCGACGTCATTTCGCTGGGCAATACAGTCGAGCGGCTGGTGACCAGTTTGATGGTGAACTCGAGCATTCAAAAACCGGAAGATCTCAAAGGCAAGGCCGTCGGCATCAGCCGTTTCGGGACCTCTATCGATACTGCCGCGCGCATGGCGATCCATCACTACGGCTACGAACCGATGAAAGATGTGACCATCGTCCAAGTCGGAGCGGTGTCGTCCGCAGTCGCCGCGCTGCGCGGCGGGCGCATCCAAGCGGCGATCCTATCGTATCCGACGCTCATTCGCGCGCGGCGCGAAGGTTTCCGGGAAATGTTGGATATCGCATCACTCGGCGTCGCCTACGCGTCCACCGGTGTCACAGTTCGGCGCAGCTTCATGGCACAGCGGCGAGATGTCGTGACGAATTATCTCAAGTCGATTTTGGAAGCGATCGCGCGGGTCAAGAAAGACAAGCCCTTCGCCATCGAAGTGATGAGCAAGTACTTCCGGATCAATGACCGCGAGATGATGGAGGAAACCTACGAGGTTTCGGTCAACAAGTATCTCAAGCGCGTGCCGACGCCGACGGCCGAGGCGTTTCGTTCGGTCATCGACGAGCTGGCCCAAGTGAATCCCAAAGCCAAGGGCCAGGACCCAACGCGCTTTTACGACGACAGCATCCTGCAGGAGCTGGAAAAAAGCGGCTTCATCAACGCGCTCTATCGATAACCGCGGAGGCAGTCAGGCATTTGTTTGAACGCGCGCCAGCTCACCGGCCGCGAGCTAGCGCTAATCGTCATACATACACGTGCCGGAAAGCCGGCAACCCGACTTTTACTTAGGATCGATGACGACCGATTCGCCCGCGGTGTTCGGCTCGACGATAATCCCGCGCGCGATCAAAATCGGTCGCGCCGCTGCTCTCAGACGCGGTAGTTGACGCGCGAATACGAGCGCGGCGAAAGCGCAAATCGCGCCGCCGATCGCGACAATCAACGGGGCGCCGAGTCGGTCGGCGAGCCATCCCGCGAGGAGGCTTCCAAACGGCGCCATACCGACCAGCATCAGGGTAAAAAGGCTCATTACACGCCCGCGTCACATCGTCGGCGAGGGTTTGTAACGCCGTGTTACTGGCAGCGATCAGCACCATCCAGCCCAATCCGACAGCCACGAGAAGCAACAGCGATAGCCAATATAACTTGGAAACGGTAAACACGATCAAGGCTAGACCGAAGCCGATAGTCGCAACGACGATGACGCGACCCAATCCGATGACCGATGATCGCCACGCTAAATAAAGAGCGCCGATCAATGCACCCAAACCAACCGCACCCATCATCAATCCCAGCGCGTCCGCGCCACCTTTGTGCACGTCTGCGGCGAAGACCGGCATCAAGGTGATGTAAGGCATACCCATCACCCCGACGACGCCGAGCAGCAAAAGTACGTCACGAATTGGAGTAATCCGCAGCGCGTACCGAAATCCTTCGGCGAGCGAATGTACGATCGAGAGTGGCTTCGTCTGAATCATTCTCTGCGGCGGAAGCTTCATCCCCAACAGCGCGACGATGACGGCCAGGTAACTCGCCGAGTTAATGAGAAAGCACGCGCCTTCACCGAGTTTGGCGACGACGAGACCGGCTAAACCGGGTCCGATGATCCGAGCGGCGTTGATCATCGAGGAGTTTAGCGCAACGGCATTCGCCAGATCATCCGGCGCGATCAGTCGATGAACCAACGCCTGGCGCGCCGGCATGTCGAAAGCATTGACTACACCCAAGACGACTCCAAGCAAAATAATGTGCAACGGTTCAATCCAACCTGCTAATGTCAGCGCTGCTAAGATGATGGCCTGCAAGAGCGCAGCGGTTTGCGTCCAGAGCGCAACGCGATGAGATGAGTAGCGGTCACTCACGACTCCGCCAATAGCGCCTAGTACAAAGACTGGAATTTGTGTGGCGAAACCCACGAGTCCGAGGAGGGTCGCCGATCCCGTGAGACGGTAGATCAGCCAACTCTGGGCCACTTGTTGCATCCAGGTACCACACACGGAAACCAGCTGTCCGATGAGATAGAGACGATAATTGCGATGGCGCAATGACCGCCACAACGGCGAGGCGCTTAATAAAGCCAAATGCATTGTGAATATTATGGGTCGGCAGCCTAACGTCCGGCCCGACAGATAATGGGATTATCCCATGCGCAACGGAGAAAACGAAGCGGCACGTTATGCGGCGAAGAATAAATCCAAGCAGAGATTTTTTGCGGGAGCGGCTTTGGAAAAATCAGCAAAAGGCTGAGACGATGCGCCGGCTCGCGGACATTTCATGATCAATTGCCGGGAGAATCAATTCAACGCGGGCATATCGTCAACTTTGGCGATTTGTAAAGAGTCTTTATTGCCGCCTTTAATACGCGTCATTTGCGACTCAGCCTCATGCATCAGCTCGGCGACGGTTCTCGGCGCCTTAGTGCATGCGATGGCACTGATAAAGAAGGTCAGCGGGTGAGCATACTTGCGCCGTTCTTCATGCAAGACGTTTTGAACCCGCTGAAGAATGAGATGCGCAGTGTCCGAGGCGACGTTGGGTAACAAAACCGCAAATGAAGTGCCTCCAAGGCGACCGACTAATTCGGGCCGTGGCACGTGTTGCCTGATGGCGTGGGCAATCGTGCACAACATCTGGTCACCAGTCGGATAACCAAAACGGTGATTGACCCATCTGAAACCGGCCACGTCAATGCAAACTAAAGTCATCGGTTCCAGTCCAAAGGCTCTGTCCATCTCTTTCGCGGCTAGCTGATAAAAGGCGTGCCCGTTCGGCAGGCCGGTAAGAAAATCGCGGCTGGCGAGATGCGACAACTCAACGAGCCTTGCGCTTAATTGTGCCTGCGTGATGGCAAACAGAACGAACACGGCCGTGCGCATGAGCAGATTCCAGTACGCGATCCAAGCGGAAGAATAGGAGCGGCCGCCGAGCGAATCGGCGGCGAACCATATCAAAGTCGCTAAAAGCGCGAGATAGACTCCCACTTCCCGGGAAACAAACCAGCTGGTGACGAAGATCGGCACTAAATACAGAAGTAAAAAGTGGATTTCGACTCCCGTTTGTAGGTCGAAAACGCCCAAAAGAACCGTTATTAAGACTGCGAAAGCAACCAGGGTTCTCTGGGACTGCCGCTCCAAAAAATTCATAAGTTTCTGAATCATCCATAAACTCCACGTCATATCCGCGTAGGTAATTATTCTAGGTAACGTTGCCATTGCCGTCAAATAGAATTCTCCTATGACTGCCATAGACCGGTCAAATGATGTTGCTCCGTATGCGCGCGCAATTGGCCGTCTCTCCGCCCTCAGGGGTCCTTTTCGCTCGGCCAATTCGCCAATGATTTTCTAGTTGTTTGCTCACCCGAAACTTGCTTTAATCGCCGCCGCACGAGGGAATCAACGTTTGGCGCTAAGCGCGCAGGACGTGCCAGTGGCTCGCCGATCATCCACCGACGAGGAGGTTTTTATGGGTTCAACGGTTCGTCGCTCATTGTCCGTTGTCAGCTTCGTTTTGACTCTGGCCGTTCAGACGTTGCCGGTCTTCGCCCAAGAAAATTTCTACAAAGGGAAAACCATTCGGCTCATTGTGGGTCTGGCGCCCGGCGGCGGCTTCGACGCCTATTCGCGTGTGATCGCGCGTCACATCGGCAAGCATATTCCCGGCAATCCGACGACCGTGGTCGACAACATGCCGG
>DASXSW010000541.1:0-4389 GCA_036505755.1 Binatia bacterium
CGGAAAGCGCTCCAAGATACCGGTAAAGATAAAGTGGCCAAGCGTGGCCATGTTGTCGCAGGGAAAACCCAGCGCGTGGTCCAACCCTCTGAGCGCCAATTGAATATCTTCGTGTCTTTCTGCTTCGAGTTTTCTGAACGGCTGAAAACGGCGCTGGCGGTATTCTCCATGTACCGCGATGGGGAAGTCCAGCTCACAAGCGAGGTTCCATAGAGCGTCGTATTCGGGTTCATGCAGCCACTTGCCGTCCGGGAGAAAGAGATTTCGCACCGACACGGCGCCCAACTCTTTGACGGCGCGGCGCGCTTCTTTCACCATCTCTCCGACATCCGAGCCCGGCAACACGGCGACAAATTTGAGGCGCTTGAAATCGATGCTGCAATAGTCATGGCACCAATTGTTATAAGCGCGGCACATGGCAGCGCCCAATTGGACATCTTTCAACGCGACGCGATAGGCGAAGTTGCCGTTGTTGCCCGTGGGGAGCAGCACCTGAATGTCCCAGCCGTAGCGGTCCATGTCTTTGAGGCGAATATCCGCTGACCACCATTGTCGGTATGCTTCGCCATATTTTTCCTCCATCGCGCGCCGCGCGCTTTCCGGCGGGGCTGACTGGATCTCGCCCTTGGGAACAAACTTTCCGTCGGGCTCGTAAACCATGAAGTTACCATCCATGAACGCAACCTTCGGGACTTGATCCCGGTATTTGGGCTCGACGTAGCGCTCCCAAAGATACTGCGGCTCATGCATGTGCGCGTCGGCGTCGATGACTTTGTAGCCTTTCCACATAAGCGTCTCCGTTTTGTAATTCAGTTAAGGTGCTGATATCCCCAATCGCGATATTCGGCCGTCTTACCGCTGGTGCCTTGGCTGCTCAACAGAGCTGTCTGTGCACGAAGTTGATGATTTTTTCCATCGCTCGCGCCGCATGTGCTCGACCATAAGGGTAGATTCTTACCCTGCAAAAGATCGATAGAACGACTTCGAAAAATCTTATCGCGCCAAGACGCCAAGCTCGCCAAGTGACGGTCTCAGCCCGTCATCTCGAACGAATGCGAGGGGCCTAAGAAAGATTTCTCCCTTCGGTCGAAATGACAAGGCGTGTTCCTTTGCGCCCTTGACGTCTTTGCGCGAGCTTGCCCTCATTCCGTCGCATCACGAAACGACGAGCAAAATACGAAACCATTACTTCGCTAATCCACTGCCACCAATTTTCCATCGCGATGTTCTACGGTTTTGCCTGTCATCTCCATTCCTGCCTGAGCGGCGAGAACGAAACCGTTGCCGAGAATGTCCGGCCCGGGCAACCGCTTGCGCGCTTCGTCCGGCGCGTCTTCGGTGGCGATGGCTTGCTTGGGACTGAACGCGACAATGCAAATGTTCCACTCGCGTTCTTCTTCGGCGACGAAGCGAGTGAACGTGCGAATGGCGTCTTTGCTGACGACGTAGGCCGCGGCGCCGTGATTCTCCGCGCGGCCGCCGCCCCAAAGATTGACGATGTTGCCGCTACGTCGCTCTTCCATGAACGGGACCACGTATTTTGTACACAAGAAAGTGCCGCCCAAATTGGTTTGAATCACGCTGTCCCAAAAATCTTTGCTCAAATAGCGCACGCGCGGCCAGCGCGGAATGCCCCAGTTGAAATGCGGCACGATGCCCGCGTCGTTGATCAAGGCATCGATCCGGCCGAAGCGGTCGGCGACATCATAAACCAGCCGGCGCACGTCTTTCTCATCGCGCACGTCGATCGGCACGGCGACTGCTTCGGTATTTAAATCTCGAATCTCGCCGAGCGTTTTGTGCATGCGCTCAACGTCGACGTCAGCAAGCACGACTTTCGCGCCGGCCCTAGCGAGGGTGTGCGCCG
Organism: Binatia bacterium; assembly: GCA_036505755.1. GTDB lineage: Bacteria > Desulfobacterota > Binatia > UBA9968 > UBA9968 > DP-20. The sequence goes on from DASXSW010000541.1 coordinate 1,868, forward strand.
CGTGACGGCCGATCACTTTGGCTCCGCCCGTGATGATTACAACCTCATCTTGCATGTTCTCTCCCTCCCAAGAAAAAAGAATAGCGCGGTTGAATTCGAATTCTGTCCTGTCTTTTTGCGAACCCAAACTCCAACACTCCAGTACTCCAATACTCCAGTTTGCCCCACCCCAATTGGAATGATGGAGTGCTGGAGTAATGGAGTATTGGGTTGAAGGAACCTTATTATCCCGCCCTTTCTTCTGACTTGAAGCCGGCATCATTGTGACTGCCGTCGCAGAAGGGTTTATTCTTCGATTGGCCGCAGCGACAAAGATAGAGTGGAGGGAACTGACTCTCCGCGTATTCTTTTCCCGTGTTATCCAAAACCTTCGCGCCCCCGTCAACTTCATAAGGCCCGTCTTTGAGAGCTTTTATCGTTACGTCAGCCATAAAATTCCTCCCCGGTGGATTATGCCGAAGAACATCGCACAGTGGACGAGACGGTTCAACGGTTTACTGTCTAATTCCAATCTCAGGCGATGAGCGTTGCCGGCGGAGTTGTGCTTATGATAGGAGGACGCCATGAGAAACTCCATTTTACTCGCTTTATGTCTAGTATTTTGCGGCTCCATTCGGGCCGGCAACGCGCAAGAAAAGATTCGCGTTGGTCAGGGCTCGGTCAGCTTGCAATCGGGACTCATGCATATTGCCAAAGACCGCGGACTATTTGCCAAGTACGGCTTGGTTGCCGAGGTGATATATATCCCCGGCGGCTCGACTAATGTTCAGGTGCTAGTCTCGGGCAGTCTCGATTTGTCACAGCTTAGCGGCGCCCCTGGGGTCGCCGCCAATCTTGAAGGCGCAGACCTCGTTTATTTTCTTGGGCTCCTCGACAAGCTGAATTACCAGCTGATCACTCGCCCTGAGATTAAGAGCGTGGAACAACTGAAGGGAAAAAAATTCGGCGTCAGCCGATTTGGCTCTTCCGCCGACTTCGGCATGCGCGCGATGCTCAAGCGCATCGGCGTCGATCCCGTTAAAGAAGCGACGATCTTGCAGATCGGCGACGAGCCGGCGCGGATTGCCGCGATCAAATCCGGGAACATCGACGGAACGGTTGCCAACGCGCCCTTCGGGATCGAGGCGGAAAGGCTTAAACTGAACGTTGTCGCCGACTCGGTGAAGATGGACATCCCGTTCTTCAACACCGGCCTTTTGGGCAGCAAGCGATACCTGAATAAACAGGAAGCCAAGGTGATGAACTTTCTGCGCGCCTATCTGGAGGCGATCAAAGTTCTCAAGACCGAACGAGAGTATTCGATCAAAGCGCTCGCGCAATTTACGCGCGTACAAAATCTCAAGGCCGTCCAGGAAGGCTACGATTATTTCATCAAGCAGCTCGAACCGGTACCTTATCCGTCCATAGCAGCTATGCAAGCCGTGGTCGATCAGATTGCCGAGAGTAATCCAAAAGCGAAAGGCATCGACGCGAAAAACTACGTCAACGATCGTTATCTCAAGCGGCTGGAAGAAGAGGGGTTCGTGAAGAAGATTTGGGGAAAGTAGCTGAAGAGTACCGGGTCTGGCGTTTCGTGTCCCGGTTAACGACGGGAAGTCACAAGTGGATGGTGCTGAGTTGTCCATGGTTTGCTTTGTGAGAGCAATCGAATCAGCGTCAGCGATGGGTATCGGCACAAGGCGCCTCCACCCATCCTACGGTGGCATCTGATTCCGAACTTGTATTCTTGTAGGGTGGGTGGAGCGAAGCGATACCGACCATGCGGTGGAGCAAGGCGACATCCCTCGCGTTATCAGGATGGCAGACAGACCGTATGGATTACAGCAACAAAATCAAAAGATTACTTCGCGAGGAAATCGAGAACCAACTTCGCCGTCTCTTCGGGTTTTTCCACGTGTACACTGTGACCGGCGCCGGGGACCACTTTCAATTCTCCTGCGCCGGGGATTGAGCGAGCGTAGGTTTCGCCGTGGGAGTGTGGCACGAAGTTGTCTTTTTCACCCCAGATGACGAGGGCCGGCGAATTGATTCTATGCAGGCGGTTTCTGAGTGGCCGGTCATAGAAGTAGGGCGGCTTGAAGCCGATGCGCGAGCTTAACCGCAGCATCTGATAGCGGCGCACTTCATCTTCCAGATCGCCCTTGCCGTCGGGAAACATTTCCAGAGCGTTGGCTTGATCGGCGCTGGCAAAAAGCATCTGCCGCAAAGAGGCGTAGCTGTGGCCGTATTCGGGCTGCGCCATCATGAAGACATCGCCGATGAGCGCGCCTTCGACGAAGAGGCCGGACGCGCCGATCAAAACCAGTTTTCGGATCCTTTCCGGATGACGCACGGCAAGTTCGGCGGCGATCCAACCGCCGACACAACTGCCGACGAGGTCAAACTGCGTAAGCTGCAGCGCATCTAAAACTTCGAGATAGTGAAAGACAACGTCTTCGATGACGTCGATGTCCTTGTTTTCATCGGTCTGGCCGCAGCCGGGGTGAGCCGGCGCGATGACGCGGGAGTGTTGCGCTAATTTC
>DASXSW010000542.1:0-5211 GCA_036505755.1 Binatia bacterium
CAGCAGCCAAAGGATCAGCCGCAGCCAATTATCTACCGGCAGGGAAAACATCAGCAGCAAACAGAACACGATGCCGAGAAGCGGAATCAGCGGCACGAGCGGGCAGCGGAACGGCCTGGGAGCGTCGGGCTCGCGCCGACGCATGATCAGCACTGCGGCGCATACGATAACGAAAGCCAGCAGCGTGCCGATATTCACCAGCTCCGCGAGAATGCGCAGCGGCAACAACGCTCCCAATAGAGCGACGACGCTGCCGGTTAAAATCGTCGCCTTCCACGGCGTGCGGAAACGCGGGTGCACTGAACCGAAAAAGGCGGAAGGCAAAAGACCGTCGCGCGCCATGGCGAGCATGATGCGAGGCTGGCTTAGCATGAGCACCATTAATACCGAGGTGATGCCCGCCAGTGCGCCGAGCGAGATCAAAGCATGGGCCCACGGCAAACCCACATGGCTGAAGGCCTTGGCGAGCGGCGCATCGATATCGATTTGCTGATAAGGGACCATGCCGGTCAAGACCGCGGCGACGGCGATATAGAGAATCGTGCAGAGGGTGAGAGAGGCAATAATGCCGATGGGAACGTCGCGGCTTGGATTGCGGGCCTCCTCGGCGTGAGTCGAGACCGAATCAAAACCGATGTAGGCATAAAATACGATCGCCGCCCCGGCCATCATTCCGAGGGGCTCGCCGGCCGGTCCGTGTTGTCCGAGAATCGTGTATCCAAAGAAACTGATGCCGGAATAGCCGTATGGCGCAAAGGGCTGCCAATTCCGCGGATCGATATGGGTGACGCCGATGGCGATGATTAAAAGAACCACCGCCAGCTTGATCAAAACCATGAAAAAGTTAAACGTCGCGCTCTCGCGAATGCCGGCGACTAGAACTGCGGTGAGCAGAGCTGAGATCAAAAGCGCCGGTAGATCGACGATCGCGCCTGTGGCAGCGAAGGTGCCGGTTGTGGGATTGAAGTCGAACGGCGCGTTTGCCAAGGCAGCCGGCAGTTTGATTCCCAGTAGGCCGACAAAATCGGCAAAATAATGTGACCAGCCATGCGCGACGCTCGCCGCCCCCACGCCGTACTCGAGCAACAAATCCCAACCGATGATCCAGGCGAACAGTTCACCCAATGTCGCGTAGGCATAGGTGTACGCCGAGCCCGCCACCGGAACCATGGACGCGAATTCGGCGTAGCAGAGCGCGGCAAAGGCGCAGGCGAAACCGGCAATGACAAAGGAAAGCATGGTCGCGGCGCCGGCTTTGTCCTTGGCAACCACGCCGATGATGACGAAAATGCCGGCGCCGATAATCGCGCCGACTCCAAGACCGGTAAGTTGCAGCGGCCCGAGCACGGGCCGCAAACCATGTGCGCCGCGCGCTTCCTTCAATAGCAGGCTGGTTGGTTTTCTTGCGAAAAGGCTAGAAGAATTCGAATTCATCAACCAGGCGAATACATTGTGGTCGTGCCGAATTCAAGATTCGGCGCGTGCCTGCACTCGGGAATTGAACGAGGAAAACCGAGATCGCGCCTTCTTTAAGCACCGAGGACTTCAGCTTGTGATATAGCGCTCGAGCTGTTCGATAATGAATTTCTGGTCGGCGATGATCGACTTGACCAGGTCACCAATCGAGATAATGCCGACTAGTTTTCCTTCGTCGATGACCGGGAGATGGCGGATGCGCTTATCCGTCATGATGGCCATACATTCTTCGATCGATTGCTCCAGGTGAGTATAGGCTACATGGCTGGTCATTATTTCCTCGACCAGAGTGTTCGGAGAGGTTCGGCCTAGAAGAATAATCTTGCGAGCGTAGTCTCGTTCGGAGATGATGCCGGCGAGCCGCGCACCGTCCATGACCACGAGAGCGCCGACTTCCTTCTCGGCCATGCGACCCAGGGCCTCGAATACCGTCGAACCCATTTCGACACACCAGACGGCTTGGCCTTTGACCTTTAGGACGTCTCGAACCGTTTTCATGGCAGACCTCCCTTCGGAGCAAACGTGGTTCGGCAAAATTATACAGCCATTAAAGCAGAAGTGAAGCGCAAAATGCGACGAGTCATAAATGCTTAACTTCGACGCGGCGAGTTGGCGCCGATCTGGCCGGTTGAAATCGTTCAAGCGAGTTGCGATCGTCGAACGGTTCCGTTAATGACATTGCGTTACGGCAAAGAGTAAACGCGGAGGAATGTGAGTTCGCGCGCGGCGGGGTTCCGTGGGCGTAGCGCGCGGTGAATAATACAAAGCAAAGAGCGTGCTGGAAGTAACATCGATAAGGAGCGTGTAACGGGTATGCGAATTTATCGGGGGCGACGTTTGACTCTGCTTCTCTTGCGACTGGGACTGCTGACGACCGTGCCTTACTCCCTTGAAGCAGCGGAACAGCCGCCGATCCCCAAGCCGGAAAAGACCCGCTTGGAGGTCGGCACCGCCGGCTCCGGGACGACGAGCCTGCCGTTGTTTGTCGCGTTCGAAGCAGGCTACTTTTCCAAGCGGGGTCTCAACGTTTCCGTCAATCAGGTCGGCGCTACGGTGGCGGTTCAAGGCGTCATTTCGGGAACCATCGATATCTATCAGGGAGGGACCGCCGCGATCGCGGCAAATTTGGCGGGAGCAGATATTATCTACGTCGCCGCGGCCGTCGACCGGAACTCGCTCATTTTGTTTGGCCAAAAGGGAATTACTTCTTTTGAGAACCTGCGCGGCAAATCAATTGCGACGACTTTCCCCGGCGCGTTCGGTGAAATTGCCGTGCGCATGGCGGCAAGAAAACACGGCATGGAAGTCGGCAAAGATATAAAACTGCTCTATCATCGCAGCCCGCCGGAAGCGCTCTCGACTTTTTTGACGGGAAATTCTGACGGGCTTGTCATTTCACCTCCACAAACGGAATTGGCCAAGCAGCAGGGCTACCCGGTCATCATCGACTACTACAAGGAAGGGTTGAAAATCGTCGGGCCAGGGACGGCGGTGACGCGAGAGTTCTCGCAAAAATATCCGAATACAGTCAAGGCGTTCTTGATGAGTTATCTGGATGGCTTGAAAAGAGCGATCGATGACGAAGAGTTCGCCAAGAAGATCGAAACAAAGTACACGAAAATCTCCGACCCGAAAGTTTTAGGAGAGAACTATCAGCAAGGGTTAAGGGTGTGGAACAAAGATATGACAGTCGACCCTGCGGCTATCCGGGTCGTGCTAGACGACTCGTCGGATCCAAGAGCAAAGAGCGCGGACCCAAAAAGATTTTACGATAACTCTTTGATCCAGGTGGTCAACCGGGAGTACGCGTCGAAGCTATTTTCGGGCGAAGTGAAATAAGGCTTTAGGCGCGACGGCGACAGGCGTGAGTAAGGATTCATAAACCGTAAGCCGTTTAACAGTTTTCACTGCTTGAGTACCGTTCACTAACCCAAGTACGCGACGGAGTCGATTTCGACCCTACAGCGGGGAGACAGCTCGCGGACTTCGACCGTGAACCCACTCGGCATGCTCGAATTCTTTTTGTGGGTTTGAAAGAACTTTCGATACGCTTCGGCAAATTCCGCTCTGTCCGTCCCTTCAGTTAGATAGACCGTCGTCTTTACAATGTCGTCGAGGGTGCCGCCGGCGGCTTCGACGATGTCTTTGGTGTGGCGGAGAGTGGCTTCCGTTTGTCCCGCGATGCTGCCTTCGGCTTCGACTACTCGGTCAAAACCAACGGCGTCTTGCCCCGCGAGCAATAACCAATTACCGACACGGACCGATTGCGAGAATGATCCCGGAGCCATGCGGACTTTGGGACTTGTGACAACGGTCTGCTTGCCACGGAAGGCGATCGCCACCGAGCGCAGTAAAATGTCTTTGCCGAGCGAGCGAATATAAATGCCGGAGTTGGGTGGGAACTCGTCCTCAGCGAAGACACCCTGGTAAATTTTTTTGCGCGCTGCGCCGTAGCCGGAGCGATATTGCGTGCCCGGCATGAACATGAACGTGCGGCAAAGGTTGCCCAGATCAAGCTTTTCGTGATTGAGAATTTTGTCGATCCGCCTTAGCACCTCTTGGGTTTGGGACTCGATCGTTATTGGCGGAGTCACCTGTCGCCGCGCGTCCGCTGCCTCGACGCCGGACAAAAATACGAAATCGCCGACACGCACTCCGTGAGAAAGCACTCCGAGGCTTAGTGGCAATTCTGGAATCGAAATAATCTCTCGGTTCGGGTTCGTGGTTGATATGGCGTCCAAGCGCACGCGGCAGCCTCCGTCGAGGCCGCACACGCCCACGAAATTTACCGCAGGGTAGTTGGTTTTGAGATTGAAACGGAGAACTTCGGCTACGTCCGGCGCGTCGTCGTAGCTCGGCAAAAAGACGGAAAGACTGATCAAGTCGTTTAGTGTTTGGCCGACGCTTGTAAGCAAGGCACTGAGGTTTTCTAAAGTGCGTTGCGTCTGGGATTTGGCTGTCTCATATTTTCCCAACATGCCGTCATGGGTGCGCGTGTCTTGGGCAAGAAAAACAAACTCTCCCGCCTGGACGCCTTGCGCGAAAAGTTCATTTTCCGCGTAGAGCTCGCGCAGATGGATCGTGTTCATAATCGAGTTAAATAATAGAACTGCACTGAGCCGGAAGAGTTAGTGGCCGGGACTTTCCCAAACCGCCATCGCTGCGCGGCAGCAAAGCACGTCTTGCTCGGGACGGCTAGCGCCGGCTACGCCGATGGCGCCGATGATGGTGACACCGTTGAGGATCGGCACCGCGCCGCCCATCGGCATGATGCGTCCCCGGTGCGAAATCATCAGGCTGCGCAGCCATGGCTGGCGCGCCTGCGGCGCCAGCTCCGTGGTGGCCACGTGAAACGCTGCCGCGGTATAAGCTTTGTTGAAGGCGAGTTCCGCGCTTCTCGGCTCGGCTTTGTCCATTCGCCCGACGGCGATGGGCGCGCCGGCTTCGTCGACGACGACAGCCGTTACGGCGAGACCGACCATTTGGGCGTATTCATGGGCGGAGTGAATCATCTCCCACGCTGTGTCGAAGGGTACCGGACCGACGGCCGCTTTGTTTTTGCGGAAAAAGGCGGCATTGACTTCGATCGATGCTACATGCTCCGCCGGGATGTCGATGTCCTTGAAGATCGCGTCAACCGGACAGACGATCTCGCACTGTTCGCAGTCGATACAGACTTCGGGGTCGATATAGAATTGTGGCGCGCCCGGAGTTGTATGGATACAGGCGACCGGA
>DASXSW010000543.1:0-3106 GCA_036505755.1 Binatia bacterium
TTCACCGGTGTGGCTGGCGCGGACCACGCAAATCGCCGTTCCATCAAGATTGACCATGGCGTGATGCATGAGCTTTGCAGGCAATTCAGTTGTGCCAAAGAGTTTTTGTAGGAGCGCTTCGGACTGTCGTCCTTGGACTGACAGCGTCGCATACTCATCCGAGCGGTCGGCAATCTCGACTTCATCGGCGACCAAATAGCGATTAAGATGCTCGATCACCCGGTCTTTAAGGTTTTCCCAAAAATCCAGGTAAAAAGAATTGAGTGAGCAGAGCACCCGAACGTCTGCAATAACTTTTCCTTGCTGCGTTAAAAGCGTTGCGTACTGGCCTTCGAAAGGTTTCAAGAGCTTGAGGTCGTTCGATAGCATCCCCTGCAGGAAAGACAGGCGATCGGGGCCGGTGAATTGCAGCAAGCCGCGGTGTGAAAGGTCGATGAACCCGCAAGTGGAGCGTACCGCTGTGTATTCGGCATTGCTATCGCCAAAGTGAAGAGGTAGGAGCCAGCCATCTCGCTCAGTGAAAACGGCACCGTTACCTTTGTGAAAGTCAGCCAGGGAAGATTGCTTTGCCATTCGTAAGTGAAATATACCGTCAACCGGCGAGCTTGACAACGTGAGGTAGTGCTTCAGTTTGGGAAAGATCTCTCACTTTGTTCGAGATGACACATGGCTTATGTAGTTGTCATTCCGAGCAAAGCGAGGAATCTTTCTCGATTTTAAGAGTCATGGCGGATTGAAAATGAACCACCACCCAACGTGATCGCGGAGTAGCCGATGATCGAGGATGGAGGATTGAGGATCGCCGTCCTCTATCCTCGATCGTCAATCTTCGAATATTAAACCTCACCATGGCGGCGCCCCAAACCCAGCACCGAAGGCGGTTATACATGATAAACCATGTGGCTACACTAATCAGATTGATTGATCGTTTGCGGGTGTGATAAACAAAAGGTCACATTAAACATGACGGAGGTAGCGCAATGGCAGGTCTTGAAGGTCAAAAGGCCCCGGCATTTACGTTGGAAGGAAGCGATGGCAAGAAGCATTCGCTAACCGACTACGCCGGGAAAAACGTAATACTCTGGTTTTATCCTAAGGACGATACACCTGGTTGAACCAAAGAAGCGTGCGGGTTCCGCGACGCTATTGAAAACGTAACGCAAGCCAATACGGTGGTTGTGGGAGTGAGCCGGGACAGTATCGATTCGCACAACCAGTTCGTCGCCAAGTTTAACTTACCGTTTGTACTCTTGGCTGACCCACAAGTAGGGGTCATGAAAACATACGGTGCCTGGGGACCGCGTCAGAACGCCCAAGGCGAAACGGTCGAAGGACCGATCCGCTCGACGGCCCTGATCGGACCTGATGGTACGGTCAAGAAACATTGGATTCCCGTCACCAATCCGGAAGCGCATCCGGCTGAAGTTTTGGAATTTTTAAAGAAGTGATCGTTCAATGGCGTCGTCAGGGAGCTTGGCAGGGCTGACCATGCTCCGCGCGCCGTTGTTTTTACCGCCTAGCAGGGTGCTGAAAAATGCCGTTCATGCTTCGACAGAGCTCAGGACGAACGAGGATGGATTGAAATCATTGGAGAATTTCCGTTCTGCTGAGCTTGTCGAAGCATGAGGCCCTCGAAGCATTCCGAACCTTTTTCAGCAACCGCCTAGATTCGAAGCCCACCACTCGCCGCTTCTGATGGGCAAAATAAAGGCCGATCTCGACCTGCACAAATTGGAAATTTTCTACTGGGTCGCTGAGTTGAAGAGTTTCTCCCAGGCGGCGGAGCTGCTGTCATTACGCCAACCCACGGTCAGCGCTCATGTCCAGGAGTTGGAGAAATTGGTTAGCGGCAAGCTCCTTTACCGTATCCGCGGGCGAGTCAGCTTGACGCCTCTGGGCCAACTCCTCGCCGAGCGTGCCAAGAATCTTCTCGCATTCAAAAGAGAAACCGTCGCAGCGGTCGAGCTATTTCACGGCACGCTGAGCGGTGAGCTATGGGTTGGCGGCAGCAACGTGCCGGGGGAATATCTTTTGCCTCAAAGACTCGGCGCTTTTACAGCAAAGTATCCCGCCATCCGACCGATACTGAGAATCGGTGATTCGGCGGGAATTATCGACGACCTTCTGGATGGTAAAGTTGAACTGGGGTTTGTCGGCTTCAAAGCGGAAGACGCCAGACTTGTGTTCGAAAAGGTATGGGATGACGAGATGATCTTGGTGGTGCCGAAGGATCATGCTTGGACCCGGCGAAAATCAGTCCGGCTTGCCGATCTCAGAACCGAAAAATTTATATCCAGAGAGCGCGGCTCGGGGACTTTGGATTCCTTGCGACGCCTGCTGAGCAAGAACAAGCAAGTCTCAAATGAGCTGCTCAACATTTCCATGGAGCTCGGTAGCACCGAAGCCATCAAGGAAGCGATCATGGCCGGATACGGCATGTCGATTTTGTCGCGCATTTCGATCAGGCACGAGCTCGCTGCCGGGAATCTCGTCGAGATTCCGATTCGCGGCCTGACCATGCAACGTGAGTTCTACCAGGTCTACCACGCCCGCCGCCCGTTACATCCTATCGCCCAAGCCTTTCGAGAATTCCTAAAACAGGGGTAAACGCGCCATTTTTTTCCCGCAGGGGCTTGGTTTCGGGTTTCCCATAGGTTAATCCTATTGAGTATATAGCCCGCAACAAAATATTATCAGCGGAGGATACGCTATGGCATTGCCGTTGAGACGCTTTGAACCAAGCAAAATCGAGCTTTTGCGAGATAGGTTTATCACGGCGTGGGGGCGAACCGATGAGATTTTCGCGATCGTTCCGACCACCGAAACCTTGTCCAAGCCAATCGTTTGGCGCCATCCATTTATCTTCTACGTCGGTCATCTGCCGGCCTTTTCGTGGAATCAGATTTGTGGCGCCATACTTAAATGGAAGTCCTTTAATCCCTATTTCGACGATCTTTTTTGCCGGGGCATCGACCCGGACGTCGATACGGGGGAATGTCATTGGCATCCCGACGTCCCCGAGCAATGGCCGAGTTTGGGCGACGTCGTGGCCTATCGTGACAACGTGCGCGGCGCGATTTTAGATTCCCTGGAAGCGATCGCGCAC